>NZ_JBEZLR010000140.1:0-21694 GCF_040652275.1 Streptomyces sp. NPDC048275 | reverse complement strand
GCGGCTGCAAGGCGGAGGAGGGAGTGATGGCGGAGCCATCGCGACCGACGACAACGCGGCAGATGTGCGTGCCGGACCCCGCGACGCCGCCCTCCAATTGCCGGTCGGTCTCAAGCGACAGGGGAGTTCGTACGTGGTCGCCATCGCCAGGATCCTGCTGCGCCGCGTCGCGCTGCTCGTGCCGCTGATGCTCGGGATCGTCCTGTTCGTGTTCCTCGTGATGCGGTTCTCCGACGTCGATCCGGCGTCGGCGTTCTTCCAGGGAGCCAATCCCACGCCGCGGCAACTGCACGACTTCCGGGAGCAGAACGGCCTGCTCGACCCCTTCCCCGTCCGCTACGTCGGCTTCGTGGGCGATCTGCTCCACGGCGACCTGGGCACCAGCACACTGACCAGGGCGCCGGTGATCGAGCAGGTCGGCACCGCGCTGCCGCTGACCCTCCAGCTCACCTTCCTGGGGCTGGGCATCGCGGTGGTGCTCTCGCTGCTCGGCGGGGTCACCGCCGCGATCCACCGCGACCGGCTGCCCGACCAGATCATCCGGGTCGTCTCGCTCGTGGGAGTGGCGGCGCCGGGCTTCTGGCTGGCGCTGCTGATGATCCAGTACCTGGCCGTCGAGAAGGGCTGGTTCCCGACCGGCGGCTACATCAACCCGGCCGACTCGCTGAGCGGCTGGCTGAAGACCATGGCCCTGCCCGCGCTCGCGCTCTCCCTGCCGGTCGCCGCGCAGCTCACCCGGATCGTGCGGACCTCCGTGGTGGAGGAGCTGGACAAGGACTACGTACGGACGGCGATCGGCAGCGGTCTGCCGCCCCGCGTGGTCGTCGGCCGCAACGTCCTGCGCAACGCCCTGATGAACCCGCTCACCGTGCTGGGTCTGCGCGTGGGCTATCTGCTCGGCGGCGCGGTCGTCATCGAGACGATCTTCTCCCTGCCGGGCATGGGGAAGCTGATGATCGACGCCGTGAAGAACGGCGACCCGGCGGTCGTGCAGGGCCTCGTCCTGACCACGGCCACCGGTTTCGTGGTCGTGAACCTCGTCATCGACCTCCTGTATCTGCTGGTCAACCCACGACTGAGGGATGCGACCTGATGTTCACCCGCAAGCGCCTCACCGAGGCCCTCTCCCGGCCCGCCGTCCGGTTGCGGGGATGGCGCCGGCTGCCGCCGCTGTCGAAGGTCGCGGTCTGCTTCCTGGCCGTCGTCGTGCTGGTGGCGCTGTTCGCGCCGCTGCTCGCCCCGCACGACCCGCTCGCCCAGCAGCCGCCGGTGGACGGCACCGGACATCCGTCGGCCGGGCACTGGATGGGGCAGGACAGCCTCGGCCGGGACATCCTCGGCCGCCTGATGTACGGCGCCCGCTGGTCCCTCGCGATCGGGCTCGGAGCCACCGCGCTCGCCCTTGTCGTCGGGGCGCTCCTCGGCGCCGTCGCGGCCACCTCCCGCAAGGCGGTCGACGAGACGCTGATGCGCTGCCTGGACATGGTGATGGCGTTCCCGGGCATCGCGCTCGCCGCTGTCCTGGTCGCCGTCTTCGGCGGCGGCATCACCGTGCTGATCTGCGCGATCGCCTTCCTGTTCACCCCGCCGGTCGCCAGGGTCGTACGGGCGAACGTCCTCGACCAGTACGGCGAGGACTATGTGACCGCCGAGCACGTCATCGGCGCCCGCACCCCGCACATCGTCATCAAGCACGTGGCGGTCAACTGCGCCGCCCCCGTGCTGGTGTTCTGCACCGTGCAGGTCGCGGAGGCCATCGTCTTCGAGGCGTCGCTGTCCTTCATCGGCGCGGGTGTGCGGCCCCCGGACCCGTCCTGGGGCAGCGTCATCGCGGACGGCAAGAACATGGTGCTGACGGGCGGCTGGTGGGCCACGGTCTTCCCGGGGCTGCTGATGCTGATCACCGTACTGTCGCTGAACATCCTCTCCGAGGGCGTCTCGGACGCGTGGGCCGCACCGGCGGCACGGGACGTGTCCGCGCCCGCTGCCGAGGAGGACCGACTGGAGGCCCCCGAGCCCGGCGACGGAAGGGTCCTGGAACTGCCGGGGCTGACGGAGGCGGCCGCGCGGCTGCGGACACGGGCCCGCCCGCTCCCGTCGTCCGCGCAGCCCGTCCTCGCCGTCGAGAACCTGGCCATCGGCTTCGACGCCCGCCATGCGGGGGTGGACATCGTCGACGGCATCAGCTTCGAGGTGCAGCCGGGTGAGGTCCTCGGCCTGGTCGGCGAGTCCGGCTGCGGCAAGTCGCTGACGGCGCTGACGGTGATGGGCCTGGAGCCGAAGGGAGCGCGGGTCCGCGGCCATGTCCGTTTCCACCAGCGGCAGCTGGTCGGCGAGCCGATGCGGGTACGACGCCGTCTGCTGGGCCACGAGATGGCGATGATCTACCAGGACGCGCTGTCGTCCCTGAACCCGGCGATGACGATCAGGGCGCAGCTGGAGCAACTCGTCCGCCGGGGCGGCACGCGCACCGCCACCGAGTTGCTGGAACTGGTCGGCCTCGACCCCGGACGCACCCTGCGCAGCTACCCCCACGAGCTGTCCGGCGGCCAGCGCCAGCGCGTCCTGATCGCGATGGCCCTGTCCCGGAGCCCCAGACTGATCATCGCCGACGAACCGACCACGGCCCTCGACGTGACCGTCCAGGCGCAGGTCATGGAGCTGCTGCTCCGGCTGCGCGAGGAGCTGGACTTCGCGCTGATCCTCGTCTCGCACGACCTGGCGCTGGTCTCGGCGGTCACCGACCGGGTGGTCGTCATGTACGGCGGGCAGATCGTCGAGACCGGGGTGACGGCCGACCTGGTGGGGGCTCCGGCCCACCACTACACGCGCGGGCTGCTGGGCAGCGTGCTCTCGCTGGAGTCGGCGGCCGAGCGGATGACCCAGATCAGGGGCGTCGTGCCCTCCCCGGCCGACTTCCCGGCCGGCTGCCGGTTCGCCGACCGCTGCCCGAGGGCGAGCGAGGTGTGCCGTACGACGACGCCGGACCTGGTGGGGACACGTACGCACACGGTGGCCTGCCACCACCCCGCGATCGACCTGGTGACCACGGAGAGCGAGGCCGTCACATGACCGCACTGGTGGCGTTGTCCGATGCGCACGTCGTCCACAAGGCCCGCAGCGGCGGCCTGTTCACCCGGGACAAGGTGTACGCGCTCACCGGCGCCGACCTCACCGTCGCGCCCGGCGAGACGGTCGGCGTGGTCGGCGAGTCGGGGTGCGGGAAGTCGACGCTGGCGAAGGTGCTGGTGGGCGTGGAGCGGCCGACGTCCGGCACGGTGTCGTTCGGCGGCCGCGATCTGTGGTCCATGACACCGGCCGAGCGCCGCACGGCGGTGGGCGGCAGCACGGGCATGATCTTCCAGGACCCGTCGACCGCGCTGAACCGCAGGCTGCCCGTACGACAGATCCTGCGGGACCCCCTGGACGTGCACCGGCGCGGCACCCCGTCCGAACGAGCCGACCGGGTCCGGGAGCTGATGGCCCTCGTGGGCCTGCCCCGCGCTCTGGCGGACGCCCTGCCCGGCCAGTTGTCCGGCGGCCAGCGCCAGCGAGTGGCGATCGCGCGGGCGCTCGCCCTCGACCCCGGCCTCGTCGTGGCCGACGAGCCGACGAGCGCGCTGGATGTGTCGGTCCGCGCCCAGATCCTGAACCTGCTGCTGGACCTGAAGGAGCGCCTCGGCCTGGCTCTGGTGTTCGTCTCGCACGACATCCAGACGGTACGGCGGATGAGCGACCGGGTGATCACCATGTACCTCGGGCGGATCGTGGAGGAGTCACCGGCCGACCAGGTCACGGAGCGCTCCCGGCACCCGTACACCCGGGCGCTGTTCTCCGCGACCCCCGGCCTCCTCGATCCTGTCGACCCGATCCCGCTGGTCGGTCCCGTCCCGTCGGCGACCCGGCCGCCGAGCGGCTGCCCGTTTCGTACCCGGTGCTGGAAGGCGGACGAGGTGTGCGGGGGAGCGATGCCCGAGTTCACGGCCGCGTTGCGGCCCGGTCACCGCTATCGGTGCCACCATCCTGTGGAGGAGGGCCGGTCGACGCGCACGCTGGTGGCGGAGGCCGAGTCCGCCGCCGCTCCGGCCGCCGCCGTGGCCGAGGTCCTGTCCCCGCAGCACATCCGGGAGCCTTCATGACGATCCCCGCCCCGCTGACCGGTGTCGTTCCGCCCGTCTGTACGCCCCTGACACCGGACCGCGAGGTGGATGTCCCGTCGCTGATCAGGCTGGTGGACCACTTGGTGGCGGGCGGTGTCGACGGCCTGTTCGTGCTGGGCTCGTCCTCGGAGGCGGCGTATCTGACAGACGCCCACCGGCGGCTGGTCGTGTCCACGGTGGTGGACCACGTGGGCGGTCAGCTCCCCGTCCTGGCCGGGGCGATCGACATGACGACGCCGCGCGTACTGGACCATGTCGCGCAGGTGACGGCGGCGGACGCGGACGCGGTCGTGGTGACCGCGCCCTTCTACACCAGTACCCATCCGGCGGAGATCGCCCGCCACTTCCGCCTGATCGCCGCCCGTTCCTCCGTGCCCGTCTTCGCCTACGACCTGCCGGCGTCCGTCCACACCAAGCTCGACGCGCACCTGCTCCTGGAGCTCGCCGCCGACGGTGTGCTGGCCGGCCTCAAGGACTCCAGCGGTGATCTGGCCGGCTTCCGCGCGGTCGTGACGGGCGCGCGGACACACACCGGCATCACCGGCTTCAGCGTCCTCACCGGCTCCGAACTCGTCGTCGACTCGGCGCTCGCCCTGGGCGCGGACGGTGCCGTGCCCGGTCTCGCGAACGTCGACCCGCAGGGTTACGTCCACCTCGACCGGCTCTGCCGGGAGGGCGACTGGGAACGGGGGCGGGCCGCACAGGAGCGGCTGTGCGCACTGTTCGGGATGGTCAAGGTCGGCGGGGCCCGCATGGGTGGCAGCTCATCGGCGCTCGGCGCGTTCAAGGCCGCGCTGTACCTGCGGGGCGTGATCTCCTGTCCGGTCACCGCGGAGCCGCAGGTGCCGTTGTCGGAGGGGGAGATGGAGCGGGTGGGGAAGTATCTGGCCGCGGCGGGGCTGCTGTAGTACCAGCGGGACTGGTCTATTACGACTACGACTTCCGGGAAGCTGCCGCTGCTGAGCGCCCGCGTCCTCGAGGAGGACGTCGCTGTGGCGCTCGCTCGCCGCTCGCTCTCTCGACTCCGACTCGGCGTCCTTCCCTTCGTGACTCCTCCACCCCGTAAACGGGGTGGCTTCTCGCTATGCCTGGTTGGCGTTGCGACGGACCAGCCCGGCCCGTAGAACATTGGTCGCTCCGACCTCGTCGGCGTGTGCCCGGTGGCCGCACGAGACGCAGTGGAACTTCTCTTGTGTGGGCCGGTTCCCCTTCGCGGTGTGCCCGCATTCGGGGCACTCGCGGGAGGTGTTGCGGGGGTTCACGGCGATCACTTCCCGTCCGGCGCTCTCAGCCTTGGCGTGCAGGATCGTCAGGAACACCCCCCATCCGGCGTCAGCTATCGAGCGGTTCAGCCCGGTCTTGGCGGCGGCCCCGTTGGGCAGAAACGCGCCCGGCTTCTCAGGATCGGGCTTGGGTGCGGGGGTCTTGCTCATGTTGCGGATCTTGAGGTCTTCGTGCGCGATGAAGTCGTGCTCACGCACGAGACCGAGCGCGGTCTTGTGTGCGTGGTCGAGGCGTTGACGGCGCACCTTGCCGTGCAGGGCCGCGACGCGTTCCACGGCCCGCTGGTGGTTCTTGGTGCGGTTCTTTGCCTTGCAGCGCGGGTACCGGCTCAGCGCCTGCTGTGCCGCTTCGAGCTTCACGGCCACCTTGCGGGCGTGGCGGGGATTGGCGACGTGCTCACCGTTGGAGGTGGTGAGGAACGAGGCGATGCCGAGGTCGATACCGACCATGCTGCCCGTTGGCGGGAGCGGTTCAGGCTGGGGCTGCTCGGCGGTGAGGACGACGTACCACTTGCGGCCCTCGCGCTTGACACTGACGGTCTTGACCTTGCCGACCACCGGGCGGTGCTGGTTGACCTTGACGTGCCCGACGCCTTGGAGGCGGACGCGGGTGACGGGGTCGTGCGGGGTGGAGTCCCATCGGCAGCCGTCCCCGTCCTTGGGAAAGTCGACCGTGTCGAACCAGTTCACACCCCGGAAACGGGGGTGGCCCGGCTTCTCTCCGGCCTTCACACGCCGGAAGAACGCGGCGAACGCCTTGTCGAGACGACGCAACGTCGCCTGCTGGCTGGAGAAGGACCAGCGCCCCTGACGTTCCGGGTCGAACGCCCGGATGTCTTTCAACTGGGAGGACTGCTGCCCGTACTTGATGCTTGTCTTTGAGACATGCCGGTAAGCGTTCCGGCGTTCCTGCAAGGCCCCGTTGTACAACGAGCAGTGATCGCGCAGCATCTCGCCGAGCGCGATCGTCTGGCCCACGGTGGGCCGCATGAGGAACTTGTACGCACGGATCATCTCGGCCCACCCCCTCCCGGTCGAGTTCGTTGATCCTACTACGCTGGCGTATATCACCACGTTGGGAACCAAATAACGATATCCGCCGGGGCCGTCACGTCGTCTACAACCTTCACGTCCACTTGGTTTTCGTGACCAAGTACCGCCGGGGGGTCTTCAACGACGAGATGCTGACGAGATGCGAGGAGATGCGAGGAGATCACGCGGAACGTCTGCACGGACTCCGGCGCCGACCTGATCGAGTTCAACGGCGAAGAAGACCACGTACACCTTCTTGTGCACTATCCGCCGAAAGTCGCTCTGTCCTCCCTGGTCAACTCACTCAAGGGGGTGTCGTCGCGCTACCTGCGGCAGGAGTTCACCGGCCGCGTCAATCGCTTCATCATGCACGGCCGGTTCTGGTCCGGCTCCTACTTCGCCGGGTCCTGCGGCGGGGCTCCGCTGAGCATCGTCAAGCAGTACATCGAGCAGTAGAAACGTCCGTCGTAGGCTGCGGGTCAGAGCAGTCCTGAGATCGGATTCCCTCCCCGCCCAAAGGCGGGGATTCCCTCCGAAGAGAGGGATGGGGGCGAACAATCCCGCCGCCAGTCCGAGAACCGCGGTGACGGTGGGCAGGATCGCGTTCAGCATGGCCACTCCCCCGCGTCATGTCGCTGTTCCGTTGTGCCGCTGTGTTGTTGTGTCGCCGTGTTGTTGTGCCGCCGTGTTGTTGTGCCGTGTGCCGCTTTGTTGTCATGCCGCCTTGAGCAGACCGCGCTCAATCGCCTTGTCGATCGCCTCGTATGCCATGCGGGCCAGCGCCGGGATCGTTTCGCGCACACCGTCCACACGGCGCCGTACGGCGGCGGCGTCGACGCCATGCCGCCGCCACGAGGACTGCTCCCCGGCAGTGAGGTTCATGAAGATCGGCAGCAGCACGTCAAGAGCCATGACGTACCGCCCTTCCGCGGTCTGGGTGAATTCGTACTCCCGCCAGTCCCGCTCCAGCGACTCCCGCTCGGGGCGCGGCAGGCTCGACAGCAGCACCCCGATGGCGCGCTCCTCCCGGCTTCTACGGCTCGACGCCTGCGGCCCGTAGACAAAGGTGTCCCCCTCGACCACCTCGACAATGTCGTGCACCACCGCGAGTCCCACGCACTGCACGGTGTCGATCGACTCCGCGGCATAGCGCGAGAAAAGTAAGCACGCGAAGGCGACATGCCATGAATGCTCGGCCGTATTCTCCCTGCGTGAACCGTTGGACACAGGGTTCTGGCGCTGCACGTGTTTCAACTCGTCCATGCGGCCCAAGAAATCGAGAAGCTGCGGGAGATCCGCGTCCCGGTCAGGTATCCCCGGCTCATCCGGCTCATTGAATTCTTCGATCATCAGCGAGAAGGAGAGAGTCCCCACAGCTTCAGCCCATGTCATGATCTACCTCCGGGTGTGAGATCGCGACACTCAGATTAGCAGGCCCCGTGGCCGAGTTGAGTGGTTTTCGACTGGTTGGATACAGCTCCTCACCTGGCTTTTCGAGCATACGGATCTCCCGGAGCGGGAGCACTCCGACCACTGAAAATGATCGAATGAGTACACCGAGGTCCGGACATCACCCTCTCTCGTACCCAAACCCTTGGATTTTGAAGCATTGAATCATGCCGAAAGTCAGTTCCCCGAGAATATGACTCAATTGAGTTCGTCGATGCGGAGTCGCCTGAACTCGATTGTTTCGTACGCCCCCGCCACACCCGTCTCATAGAGAATCCCGACCCGGCCGGTGTCGAGCGGCACCAGATCGGAGTACGCGGCCCGCCGCGCGGAAAGCGTCATCGCCTTCACGAAGGTCGCGCCGTGGTCCGTACTGCGCCAGATCGCCATCGACTGGCGAACGGTGGGGACGGAGGGGCCGGAGAAGAGGAGGGGTGCGTCCGGGCCGGGGAGCTGGAGGACGCTGCCCTGCACCACCGGGACGTCGTCCAGGGCCGGCTGGACCGCGTAGGGGCGGTCCAGCGTCCGGCCGCCGTCGTTGGAGTACGCGTCCAGCCGGTTGCCACCGCTCGCGCCCTTCTCGTCACGTGCGTTGAAGTACAGCCGCCCGTCCGGGAGTTCGGCCGCGCTGTTCTCGTTGGCGTTGTCGAGACCGTCGTAGGAGTCGTCCACGAAGCCCAGGCTCCAGGTCCAGCCGCCGTCGTCGCTGTAGAGCGCGTGGGCGCCGTAGTACTTGGCCTCCCGCCCGGTGTCGGTGGAGCCCTCGGGCGGGGCGGAGGAGTGGTTGGCGGGGACCACCAGGCGACCGGCGTGCGGGCCGCCGCCGAGGACGACCGCGTGGCCCGGCCCGGTCGCGTACCAGCGCCAGTCCGGCGGCTTGACCTCGTCCGTGATGTCACGGGGAAGGGAGAAGTGCCCGCCGTCGTCGAAGCTCATCTGGACGAAGACGCGGCGGCCCTGCTCCGGCGTGACCTCGCCCCGCATGATCTGCGCCTCGGTCACGGCACCGCTGTTGTACGACGTGAGCAGGACCACGCGGCCGGTCCGGGGGTCCACCACCGGCGCCGGGTTGCCCCGGGTGTGCCCGTCCCCGGCCACGACGACCCGCAGCGGATCCCAGGTGCAGCCGCCGTCGAAGGAGCGTCTGAGGACGACGTCGATGTCTCCCGTGTCGGCGGCGCCGTCGTGCCTGCCCTCGGCGAAGGCGAGCAGCGCGCCGGTGCCGGTGGCGACCGCGGCCGGGATACGGAACGTGTCATAGCCGTCCTGGCCCGCGATGTACGGCACGGAGGAGGCGCAGTCACGCAAGGCGGGTGATGCCTTGCCGGCTACCGCGAGCGTGGCGAGGAGCCCGGCGGTGGCTGCGGCGACAAGGGTGCGGCTCAGGGCGTTTCTCACTCTCACCGGTGCGACAAAAGGACTGACGACAAGGAGAACTGACGGTACGTAGGTCACACCTTACCGGGAGTGACCAGCCCTGACTCGTACGCCACGATCACCAACTGGGCCCGGTCGCGGGCACCGAGCTTGCCGATGATGCGGCTGACGTGGGTCTTCGCCGTGAGCGGGCTCAGGCCCAGTGCGCCGGCTATCTCGGTGTTGTTGAGTCCGCGCGCGACCAGCGTCAGCACCTCGCGCTCACGGTCGGACAGCCCGTCGGGGCCGCCCGCGGCGGGCGGCCCCGACGGGCTGCGCAGGAAACGGGCGATCAGCCGGGCGGTCGGACCCGGTGAGAGCAGGGCCTCCCCCGCGGCCACCGTTCGGATGGCGTCGAGGAGTTCGGCGGGCCTCGTGTCCTTCACCAGGAAGCCGGAGGCGCCCGCGCGCAGCGCCTCCACGATGTACTCGTCGGTGTCGTACGTGGTGAGGACCAGGACCCTGACCCCGGCCAGGTTCTCGTCGGTCGCGATGAGCCGGGTCGCCTCGATACCGTCCAGGTCGGGCATGCGGATGTCCATGACGATCAGGTCGGGCCGCACGCCGCGCGCCAGCTCCACGGCCTCCCGCCCGGTGGCGGCCTGCCCGACGACCTCCATGTCCCGCGCCGATTCGACGAGCATCGCGAACGCGGCCCGCACGAGGGTCTGGTCGTCGGCGAGAAGTACGCGGACGGTCATCGGACCTCGCCTCCCAGTGGCAGCAGCGCCGACACGCCGAAGCCCCCACTCTCCCGCACCCCTGCCTCCAGCGTCCCGCCCACACTGCGAGCCCGCTCCCGCATCCCCACGAGCCCGAACCCCGGTGTGCCGCCCGCGTCACCGACTCCGTCGTCCGTGACCGTCACCCGCAGCGCCCAGCCCTCCACGCGCAGGTCCACGCTCACCGTCACGTCGGGGCCCGCGTGCCGTACCGCGTTGGTGAGCGCCTCCTGGACGATCCGGTAGGCGGCGGCGCCCACGGCCGACGGTATGCCGCCCGCGTCCACCTCGACCTGGGTCGCCACCTTGGTGCCCGCGGTCCGTGCCGCGGCCACCAGGTCCGGCACCCCGTCGAGCCCGGGCAGCGGCCCGCGCCCGTCCGAGCCGTACTCCGAAGCGCGCAGCACCTTCAGCGTGGTGCGCAGTTCACCGCGCGCGGTGCGGCAGGTCCCGGAGATGTCGTCGAGGGCCCGGGCGACCGCCTCGCGATCGAGGCGGTCGGGGTCGGCGGCCAGGACGTGCGCGGCGACGGACGACTGGACGCCGATGAGCGTGATGCTGTGGGCGAGCAGATCGTGCAGGTCGCGCGCTATGCGCAGGCGTTCCTCGGCGACCCGGCGGCGTGCCTCCTCCTCGCGGGTGCGTTCGGCGCGTTCGACGCGTTCGACGATCGAGGCGACGTACTGGCGGTAGAAGCGGACGTCGACGCCGAAGAAGAGCACGGCGATGACCCAGCCGGAGATCTGCAGCAGTTCGACGGCCTGGTGGGTGTTGACGCTGAGCATCACGCTCACGGAGATGCCGAGGACAGTGATGCCCGCCAACAGGGTGCGTAACGGGCGGCCGGTGACGGCGAGCGTGTAGAGCGCGACGTACGAGGCGGGGGTCGGCGCGCCGGGGTTGTTGTCGAGGCCGTGGTAGGGCACGACCATCGCCACCAACAGGGCCAGCACGAGCGGCGGGTGGCGCCGTCGCCACACCAGCGGCACATGGCAGGAGAGCAGCAGCGCCCAGCCCAGTGCGTCGGGACGGCGGCCCTGGTCGGTGAACAGGGCGATGGCCGTGCCGATGGCGGCGACGGTCACCGCCAGCAGCGCGTCGTTGCGGGTGGCGTGCGGGGCGGTTCGGGGATCGCGGTTGATCGCCGCCATGATCCGCTCGCTGCGGCGGGGCCGCGCCGCCGTGGTGGTTGCCTGCACGGGCTCATCCTCCGTCAGCGGGCGCCCCTCCGACAGGGAGAGGCGCCCAGTGGCTCATGCCTCATGGCTCATACGGGTTCGGGCTGACGGGCCCGCGGCACCGGTTCGGGCTCCCGCGACAACCGCCCCGGCCACCAGACTTTCCGCCCCAACGCGACACTCGCGCTGGTCACCAGGTACGTCCGGACGAGGAACGTGTCGAGCAGCACCCCCACCGCGATCACGAACCCCAGCTGGACCAGTTGTACGAGCCCCATGTTCGTCAGCACCGCGAAGGTCGCGGCGAGGACGAGTCCCGCGGAGGCGATCACACCGCCCGTGGTCCGCAGCGCGGTCAGCGCCGCGACGGCGGGCTCGGCACCGGACAGGGACTCCTCCCGCATCCGGTGCATGAGGAAGATCCCGTAGTCCACGCCGAGGGCGACGAGGAAGACGAACGACAGCAGCCCGAGCCCCGGATCGGTCCCCTCGAACCCGAACAGCGGCCCGAAGACCAGTCCGCCGATCCCGAGCGTCGCGCCCCACACCGCGATCACGGCGGCGACGAGCAGCAACGGGGCGATCAGACTGCGCAGCAGCACGATCAGAATCAGCAGCACGGACACGACGACGATGGGTACGACGATGAGCTGGTCCCGGGCGTTCGTGTCCTTCAGGTCGATCTGCTCGGCGCTCGGGCCGCCGACGTATGAGCCCGCGAGGTCGTCCCGCAGGGATGTGATGGTGGCGGTCTCGGCCGCCGACTGGGGCGCGCCCTTCGCCGTGACGAAGACCTCCGTCCAGCCGTCTGAGGTGCGCCCCCGTTCGGCGGCGACGACGCCCTGGTGGTCGCGGACCGCGGCCAGGGTGGCGTCGGCCCGGCCGGTGGGGGTGATGACGGTGATCGGCTGGGTGCCCTGCTCGGGGTAGGCGGCGGCGAGCGTCTCCATCGCGGCGACGGCCTCGGGCTTGTCGACGAAGGAGTCCTGCTGTTTGAGCGAGCCGGGCAGGTTCAGTGTGCCGAGGGCCAGCGTGCCGAGCAGTACGGCCCCGCCCGCGAGGACGACGAGCGGCCTGCGTCCGGCCGAACTCCCCATCGCCGTGAAGAGGCTGCGCCGCTGCTTGGGTTCGCTCCCGAAGGCGGGCACGAGCGGCCAGAACACCCGCCGTCCGAGCAGGACCAGTACGGCGGGCAGCAGGGTCAGCATGGCGACGAGCGCGCACAGCACTCCGAGCGCGCCCAACGGGCCCATGCCCCGGCTGCTGTTGAGGTCGGCGGCGAGCAGGCACAGCAGTCCGGCGGCGACGGTTCCGGAGGAGGCGAGTACGGCGGGCCCGCAGCCGCGCAGGGCGACCCACATGGCGTCGTACGGCCGCTCGACGCGCCGCAGTTCCTCCCGGTAGCGGGAGATGAGCAGCAGCGCGTAGTCGGTCCCGGCGCCGAAGACCAGGATCGTCATCACACCCGAGCTCTGTCCGGAGATGGTGGTGCCGAACGCCTGGTGGAGCCCGTACGCGACGCCCATCGACAGATAGTCCGCGATGCCCGCGACGGCGAGCGGCACGAGCCACAGCAGCGGGCTGCGGTAGATGAGGATCAGCAGGAGGGCGACCACGGCGACGGTGGTGTAGAGCAGTGGCCCGCCGAGGGAGTTGTAGACCTCGGAGGCGTCGGTGGCCAGTGCTCCCGGCCCGCCGACGTCGACGCTCAGCCCGTCCTCCCCCTGTGCGAGATCGCGTACGTCGTTGACGAACGCGTCCCGCTTCTCCTCGTCGGTCCCCGGCGCGGAGCTGGCCACCGGGTACATCAGTGTGGTCCCGTCCTGGGACGGCACGCCCTTCGGGGGCGCGGTGAGCGGGTTCCGCTCGGTGATCTCGGCGACCTGGCGGGCGACCGTCGTGCGGTCGGCGGCGCTCAGCCCGCCGTCGCGGTGGTAGACGAGCACCAGCTCGGTGGTCTCTCCCCCGGGCAGCTGGTCCTCGATCCTGGCGACCTGGGTGGAGTCGGCACTCGCCGGCAAGTAGTCCACCGCCCGGTCGTGCTGTACGTCCGCGAGCTTCGACGCGAACGGACCGACGACGGCCAGCACGGCCACCCAGAGCCCGAGCAGCAGCCAGGGCACGGCCTTTCGCCGCGTACGCGTGGTTGTCTTTCCGGGCCCCATGGCGGGGTCCTCCCCTCCTGGACGGACGTCTGGACACGCACCAGACTTCCGGTGCGCGGGGCCGGATTCGTCGCGCGGGAGGGCGAGTTCGGGGGTACTGCGAGGGGTGGCGGGACGGCGGGACTACTCCCCGGGGAGTATCGGGTACGAGGATCGAGTGCGAGGGTTCGAGTACGACGGTTCGAGTGGGAACCTTCAGGACGGTGTGCGCGCCGCCGCCAGCAACCGCGTCACATCGTCCGCGCAGATCGTCAGCGCCGCGCCCACGATGGCCAGGGCGTCCCGCTCGGCCGGTGTGTAGGGCCCGTCGGCCAGTGCGATGCGGGCGCCCTGGAGGAGGATCGCCTCCCGTCCCGTCGGGGCGAGGTGCGGTGCCAGCGGGTCCAGGGCCTCGTGCAGCTCTATGGCCAGGCTCGCCCCGCAGGGCTCCCCGAAGAAGCGCCCGGTGTCCGCGGCGAGGGCCTCGACGAGGGCGGCGAGCTGGTCCTCCGTGCAGTCGTCGAAGCCGGCCGAGCGCACGGCGCCGGCGGCGATCTCCAGGGACGTACGGGAGCAGGTTCCGCCCGCGGCGAGCACGGCGAGCGCGACCGTGTGGACGGCGTCGCGGAGCATCGCGGAGAAGCGGGTGGTGGTCGGGTGGTCGAGGACGTCGGCGCCGTAGTGGTGACGGCAGGCGGCGCACTCGACGACGGGGCCGGTCTCGCCGCGCGGCAGGACCGGGACACCGAGGAGTGTGAAGCGGCGGCGGCCGGTGAGCCGCTGGTAGTTGCGGTCGCCCCCGCAGCCCGGGCAGAAGAACTCGCCGTCCCCCATGGTGGTCCACGCGGTACGGGTGCCTAGGATGCGGGAAATCTGCACTGCACGACCGTTTCGTCCCCATCCTGGCAGCACGTCGCACACCTCCGTCATGCCGCGGCAACATCGCCGCGCTGGCGTGATGTTAGCCACATTGTTGAGGCATAGTCAGTACTCCGGACGAGACCCGCCCGTGACCTCCACACGCTTTGGCCGGTAAACGACGCGGCTCCGCCCGCCTCGAAAAGGCGGACGGAGCCGGAAAGAACCAGGTGGACGAGGTCAGCGGGCCGCGCGGTTGACCGCGGAGACCACGGCCTTCAGCGAAGCACGTGTCGTATTCGCGTCGATGCCGATTCCCCACAGGACCTTGTCGCCGATAGCGCACTCGATGTACGAGGCGGCCTGCGCGGAGGCGCCCTCGCTCATCGTGTGCTCCTGGTAGTCCAGGAGGCGTACGTCGATGCCGACGGACTGCAGGGCGTCGAAGAACGCGGAGATCGGACCGTTGCCGGTACCGGTCAGGACCGTGTCGGCGCCGTCCACCGAGGCCTCGACGGTGAGCGCGTCGACGCCGTCGCGGTCGGTCGTGGTCTGGCCCGTCTTGACCTGGATACGGCCCCACGCGTTCTCGGGGTTCGGCAGGTACTCGTCCCGGAAGGTCGCCCAGATGTCCTTCGGGGTGACCTCGCCGCCCTCGGCGTCCGTCTTCGCCTGGATGATCTTCGAGAACTCGATCTGCATCCGGCGCGGCAGGTCCAGCTTGTGGTCGTTCTTCAGGACGTACGCGATACCGCCCTTGCCGGACTGCGAGTTGACGCGGATGACGGCCTCGTAGGAGCGGCCGACGTCCTTCGGGTCGATCGGCAGATACGGGACGGCCCACTCGATGTCGTCGACGGTGACGCCCTTGGCGGCGGCGTCGGCCTCCATCGCGTCGAAGCCCTTCTTGATGGCGTCCTGGTGGGAGCCGGAGAAGGAGGTGTAGACGAGGTCGCCGACGTACGGGTGGCGGGCGTGGACCTCCATCTGGTTGCAGTACTCGGCGGTGCGGCGGACCTCGTCGATGTCCGAGAAGTCGATCTGCGGGTCGACGCCCTGCGAGAAGAGGTTCATGCCCAGGGTGACCAGGTCGACGTTGCCGGTGCGCTCGCCCTGGCCGAACAGGCAGCCCTCGATGCGGTCGGCGCCGGCCATCAGCGCCAGCTCGGCCGCCGCGACGGCCGTACCGCGGTCGTTGTGCGGGTGGACGGACAGGCAGACGTGCTCGCGGCGGGACAGGTTGCGACTCATCCACTCGAAGCGGTCCGCGTGCGTGGACGGGGTCGAACGCTCCACCGTGGCGGGCAGGTTGAGGATGATCTCGCGGTCCGGGCCGGGCTGCCAGACGTCCATGACGGCCTCGCAGACCTCCAGGGCGAAGTCCAGCTCGGTGTCGGTGAAGATCTCGGGGCTGTACTGGTAGCCGAACGTCGTCCGCTCGTCCAGCAGCTTCTCGGCGTACTCCATGACCAGCCGCGTGCCGTCGACGGCGATCTGCTTGATCTGGTCCTTGGAGCCGCGGAAGACGACCCGGCGGAAGACGGGGGCCGTGGCGTTGTACAGGTGGACGGTGGCGCGCTTGGCGCCGATCAGGGACTCCACCGTGCGCTCGATCAGGTCCTCGCGGGCCTGGGTCAGTACGGAGATCGTGACGTCGTCCGGGATCGCGTTCTCGTCCTCGATGATCGAGCGGACGAAGTCGAAGTCGGTCTGTCCTGAGGCGGGGAAGCCGACCTCGATCTCCTTGTAGCCCATCTTCACGAGCAGGTCGAACATCTCGCGCTTGCGGGCCGGGGACATCGGGTCGATCAGTGCCTGGTTGCCGTCCCGCAGGTCCGTCGACAGCCAGCGAGGGGCGACGGTGATCCGGTTGTCGGGCCAGGTGCGGTCGGGGATGTCGACCTGCTCGTACTGGCCGTACTTGTGGATCGGCATGGACGTGGGCTGCTGGCGGTTCTGGCTGTTCGCCATGATGCGTGGGCTCCTCAGGGTGACCGAAAGGACGGCCGACGGCGCAACGCCAGACTCCGCGGGGAGGGGGTCGGCCTCGACTTACAGGCCCTCGCCGCGGCAGCTAAGGAGAAGCAGCCCGAAACGCATGATGCTCCGCAGCCTAGCCGAGCCGTGCTCCGTGCGGGGGGCCGTATCAGTATGCGGGATCGCGAGGACAAAAAGGGAAAAGGAGAACAAAAAGTGCGCCATACCACTCCCGGCGGGATTCCAGGGCTCCCTGCCGTCGCATTTCATCAATCATGGTTGCAGGTAGTGACAGAGTGATAACTCAGTGCAAGGGTGCCGGGCATGACCACCAACGGGGGCCACGAGCCCGTCTTCTGCACCATCATCCCGCCGCATGTCCTCGACAAGCTCGCCCAGAGCGAGGACCCCGCACTCGCCGGTCCCGCCCGCCAGACCCTGGAGCGCGACGCCTACGAGCGCACCCATCGCCGCCTGACCACGGTCATCGGCGCCCCGGCCGTCGCCCCGCCGGCTCAGGCGCCCGCGGAAAAGCCGCACCGCACCATCTACGACGCCCGCCACCGCCAGGACCTGCCGGGAAAGAAGGTCCGCGGCGAGGGCGACAAGCCCGGCAAGGACGCCACCGTCAACCGTGCGTACGCCGGTCTGGGCGCGACCTTCGACCTGTATCTGAAGGCGTACGGCCGTAACTCGATCAACGGCGAGGGCCTGCCGCTCGACGCCACGGTGCACTTCGACGAGAACTACAACAACGCCTTCTGGAACGGCGAGCAGATGGTGTTCGGCGACGGCGACGGCGAGATCTTCCTCGACTTCACCATCCCCGTCGACGTCATCGGCCACGAGCTGACCCACGGCGTCACCCAGTACACGGCGAACCTCACCTACTTCGGCCAGCCCGGCGCCCTGAACGAGTCCATGTCCGACGTCTTCGGCTCGCTCATCAAGCAGTACACACTCGGCCAGACCACCGCCGAGGCCGACTGGCTGATCGGCGCCGGCCTCCTCGCCCCGCGGGTCACCGGCACCGCGCTGCGCTCCATGAAGGAACCGGGCAGCGCGTACGACGACGACGTGCTCGGCAAGGACCCTCAGCCCGGGACCATGGACGACTACGTCCGCACCGGCCGTGACAACGGCGGCGTCCACATCAACTCCGGCATCCCCAACCACGCCTTCTACCTCGTCGCCGACGCACTCGGCGGCCACGCGTGGGAGCGCGCCGGACAGATCTGGTACGACGTCCTCACCGGCGGCGAGCTGGAGTCGCAGGCGAACTTCTCCGACTTCGCCAAGCTGACGGTCGCGCAGGCGCGCGCCCGGTACGGGGAGGGCGAGGAGCTGCAGGGAGTGCTGAAGGCGTGGGAGCAGGTCGGGGTGGCGACGTCGTAGCCCTGCCCTGCGATCCGTACTAGACAGGACCCATGCGTATTCAGGTGAGGCGCACGGGCGGATTCGCGGGCATCGAGCGCCATGCCGAGGTGGACACCTCGGGGCGCCCCGATGCCCGCGAGTGGCACGCCCTGGCCGAACAGGCAACCGCCGCCGGCCGGGGCACACCCCCCATCGGCGTCCCGGACGGCTTCAGCTACGAGATCACGGTCGACGGCAAAACGGTCTACGCGGCGGACCCGAGACTGACGGAGGAACAGAGAAAGCTGATCTCGCGGGTGCTGAAAGAAGGAGCCTGAGGGGGTGCGCCCCTTTGAGAGGCGCGGGGCTGTGACCTGTGCTGCTCCGCCGCGTGGGCGCGAGCAGCCGCACCCGGCCCGCGGTCGCGAAATTCGCCGCACCGTCCCCTCCCTCACACCCCCGAAAAGCCGTAACTCCTAGTTCACACCGACCCGTTGACTTCGCTTACTGCCGGTAAGGATGATCGCGCGCATGGCGACGAACCCCCTACCGCAGTTCCCGCCCGGCTTCCTCTGGGGCGTATCCACCTCGGCCCACCAGATCGAGGGGGCCGTGGACGAACGCGACCCGTCGGTGTGGGACGCCTTCACGGCCGAGCCTGGCCGGGTGAAGGACCATTCCACCGCGGCGGTGGCCTGCGACCACTACCACCGCTACCGCGAGGACGTCGCACTCCTCGCCGACCTCGGCGTGGACGCGTACCGCTTCTCGATCTCCTGGCCCCGGGTGAACTCCCCCGGCGGCCTCGACTTCTACGACCGCCTCGTGGACGAACTGGTCGCGGCGGGCATCCGCCCCGTACCGACCCTCTTCCACTGGGATCTGCCGCTGGAGCTGGACTGGCTGGCCCGGGACACGGCGGAGCGCTTCGCCGAGTACGCCGCCACGGTCGCCGCCCGTCTAAGCGACCGTGTGAAGAAGTGGATCACCATCAACGAGCCCGCCGAACACACCCTGCTGGGCCACGCGCTCGGCGCGCACGCCCCCGGCAAACGGCTGCTGTTCGACGCGCTGCCGGTGGCCCACCACCAGCTGCTCGCGCACGGTCTGGCCGTGCGGGCGCTGCGCGCGGCCGGGGTCACGGACATCGGCATCGCCAACTCGCACGGGCCGACCTGGGCGGCGTCGCGCAAGACCGAGGACGTGGAGGCCGCCGACTTCTACGACCTCCTCCTCAACCGCCTCTTCGCCGACCCCCTGCTGCTGGGCCGGTACCCGGACGGCATCGCCGAACTGATGCCGGGCGACGTCGAGTCGGACCTGAAGATCATCTCGGAGCCACTGGACTGGTACGGCGTCAACTACTACCAGCCGACCAAGGTGGGCGCCCCCGAGGGCGCGGAGATCGAGTTCAGCGGACTCACGCTGCCCGCCGAACTTCCCTTCTCCGTAAGGGAACTGCAGGGATACCCGGTCACCGACTTCGGCTGGCCGGTGGTCCCCGAGGCGCTGACCGAGCTCCTGGTGGGCTTCCACGGGCGCTACGGGAACCGGCTCCCCCCGGTGGTCATCACCGAGAACGGCTGCTCGTACGACGGGATCGACGACCAGGAGCGGATCACGTTCCTCGACGGCCATGTGCGGGCGCTGCACCGGGCGGTGGAGCAGGGCGTCGACGTACGCGGCTACTTCGTGTGGTCCCTGCTGGACAACTTCGAGTGGGCGGAGGGGTACGCGCGCCGCTTCGGTCTGGTCCACGTCGACTACGACACGCTGGAGCGGACCCCGAAGGCGTCGTACGGCTGGCTGCGGGACGCCCTTCGGGCGCGGGGATGACGGCCACGGACCCAGTCGTCCCACCAGCGGCTCTCGCCGAGCCCGTCGAGCGGGTCGGCCGGGGCTGGACCTCGGCGCTCTCGCTCGCAAACGGGGCGATCTGGGTGGGCTGGTACGGTCCACTGCAGATCCTTCTCGCCTCCCAGGCGGAGGACTTCGCGCCCGGCACCGGCATGTCGAAGGAGACGATGCTGGCGTGGGTCACGGGCGCGGGCGCGGTCGTCTCCCTGGTCGCCAACCCGTTCTTCGGCGCGCTCTCCGACCGGACCACGGCGCGCCGAGGCCGCCGTACGCCGTGGATCGTGGCGGGGGCGGCGGGCGGCGCGCTGTCCCTGCTGCTCCTGGGGGGCGCGGGCGGCGTCTGGACCATGGCGCTCGGCTGGTGCCTGGTCCAGCTGACCCTGAACGCCGCCTTCGCCGCGATCACTGCGGCCGTTCCCGACCGGGTGCCGCGGCTCCAACGAGGGTCCGTGGGCGGCTGGTTGGGCGCGGCACAGATTCTGGGCGTGATCGGCGGGACGGGCCTTGCGACGCTGGCGGGAGGCGTGGGCGGCGGCTATGCGGCGTGCGCGGTGTTCACGCTGGTGGGGGTACTGCCGTACGTACTGCGCTACCAGGATCTGCGCCTTCCTCCGTCGGCCCGCCCGGCGTGGTCCCGGCGCTCCTTCCTCGCTTCCTTCCGGCTCAGCCCCCGTGATCATCCGGACCTGGCCTGGGCCTGGCTGACCCGCTTCCTGATCAACCTCAGCAACGCGCTGGTCCTGCTCTACCTGCTGTACTACCTGCGGGACCGGCTGCACCACGACGACCCCGAGAGCGGTGTGCTGATCCTCACCGCGGTGAACGGCGTCACGCTGCTCGCCACGGTCGTGGTCGGCGGGGTGTGGTCGGACCGGGTCGGCCGCCGCAAGCCCTTCGTGATCTGGTCGGGCGTCCTGATGGCGGTGGCCACGGCCGCCCTGGCCGGCTGGCAGACCTGGCCGGGCGCGATCGTCGCGGCGGCCGTCCTCGGCATCGGCTTCGGCGTGTTCACCTCGGTCGACTTCGCCCTGATGACGGACGTCCTGCCCAAGGCCCTGGACCGCGGCAAGGACCTCGGCGTCATCAACGTCGCCAACGCCCTCCCTCAGGTCGCCGCCCCGGCCCTGGCGGCACCGATCGTGACGTATCTGGGCGGATACCGGGTGCTGTACCTGGTGGCGGCGGTGATCGGCCTGGCGGGGGCGCTGCTGGTGCGGCGGATCAAGGGCGTGGCCTGAACACCGGGCGCTGAATTCGGATGCTCCGGCAGGGGCCGTTCGCCTTGGATGACGTCATGACCCCTGTGAACGCATCCCTCCGCGGCCTCGAGCACTACTACGACTCGGTACCTCGCGCCGCCGCACGAACCGAGGACTTCGGCCCGCTCACCCTCTTCGTACGGGAGTCCCCGGGCCACCCGTACTACGCGCGCCCCACCCTGGATCGGACGGGCCCGGCGGCCACCGCCGAGGACGTCGAACGGGTGCGGGCACGGCAGCGGGAGCTGGGGGTGCCCGAGGCCTTCGAGTGGGTGGCGGAGGTGACGCCGGACCTGCGGGCGGCCGTCGAGGCGACAGGGCTACGGGTGCACGCGCACCCCCTGATGATCCGCGCCGAGGGCACTCCACTGCCCGACCCGCACCCCGCCGTCCGCATCCTCGGCCCCGAAGACCCCTTCCTGGCCGGGGCGTTGGCCGTCCCGCACGTGGCCTTCGCGGCGCCCGGCACCGCGCTGGGCGAGGCCGGACCGGCCGAGCTGGCCGCCGCGATCACCGCCCGCGCCGCCGAGGTGCCCGGCGCCGCCGACCGTATTCGCGCGGGCCGTAACGTACTGGCCGCGGCCGTCGAGGACGGCGTCGCGCTCTGCTCCGGGATGCATCTCCCGGTCGGCCGGGTGAGCGAGATCGCGGGCGTCGGCACCCTGCCCACCGCGCGCCGCCGCGGCCTGGGTTTCGCCGTCACCGCCGCCCTCGTGGCCGACGCGCGGGCGCGGAGCGTCGACACGGTGTTCCTGTCGGCCGGTGACGACGACGTGGCCCGCATGTACGGACGGCTGGGGTTCCGGGAGGTGGCCACGGCGCTGATCGCGGAGCCGGCCGAGTAAGACCGACCGGCAAGGGGAGGGTGGGAGACGACGCCGCCCTCCCATTGCCGGTCGGTCTAAGGGCTTGCCGGGAAATAAGTCGTGGCTTCCAGCTCCGGGGATCGTTGTAGTGGTATGGGTCGACCGGAGGGGATCGAGGCCGTCCTGGCGGCGAAGTT
>NZ_JBEZLR010000139.1:0-22157 GCF_040652275.1 Streptomyces sp. NPDC048275 | reverse complement strand
CCTCGCGCGCGAGAGCCATGTTCAGACGCTTGAGCGGGGTACCCGCCTCAACAGTGACGGTGGCCCAGGACCGGGGCCACCGCGCTGTTGCCGTGGCGGCCCGCTGGGGCATGTGGGCCTTCTGATCGTTCGTGTGTAGACGTCGCAATCCACACCGAACCCGGAAGGCCCTCACTCGTTCAAGAACACTCTCCAGTGATCGCTGTCACCAACCTCCGTGGACAGAACACCTAGCCGATGAGGCGGGAGCCGGGGGACCGGCGCATGGCACCGGACTTGCGCAGGTCGTGGGTGACGTTGACGCGCTTCAGCCAGCGGTCCGTCCCGTCGTAGCGCGCCTCGAAGGCCGTACGGCTGTGAACCACCCGGTGGTTGTTCATGAAGACGCAACTGCCCGCCTCCAGCGCGCAGTCGGTGAGGTGGGCGTCCAGCAGCTCGGCGGCGGCCGCGAAGGCCCGCACGGCCTCGACGTCCTCCGGCGGCGCCGACATGTGCGTCGCGTCGAAGCACAGCAGCGGACGGGACCGCGAGCCGGACAGCACCGGCACCAGGCCGAGACCGTCGACGAGCCGCGCGACGTTCTCGAACACCAGCCGGTCCTCTTCGGTGCGCACGGTGTTGTTCTCCGGCAGGTGCGAGGTGTCGGGGACGATGCGGAAGCGGCTTTGGAACAGCACGTCGACGACGTCGTCGGGCAGCACCGAGAAGTCCGCCTCGGCCACGGTAACCGGCACGGAGTCCGGGTTGCGCAGCGACGACAGCAGGATGTAGTCGGCGCGGTAGGGGTGGAAGGCGTCCTCGGTGTGCAGGGTCAGCGGCGTCCTGCTGCCGGTGCCGAGCAGCGCGCGCTCGTACTCGCGTATCGGGAAGACGTCGTTGACCAGGTGCCCGTCCTGCTGGGTGGCCCAGCCGAACGGCTCGCCGAGCAGCGAACCGTAGAGCAGGACGAGGATCTCCTCGGGCAGCTCGTGGTGGATCCGCCGCTCGTCCTTCCAGTGCGCGGGGGTCGCGCCGATACGCTCGTCGTCCACGAGGTGCCCGCTGACCGTGCAGAAGCCGCGGGCCTGGTCCAGGGAGAAGGCGCGCAGGAACCGCCGGACCCGTTCGGGCAGGCCGCCAGTGAGCAACGGCAGGTCCTGCAGCAGCCGTTCGTCGTCGGCCGCGGGATACTTCTCGGCCAGGCGCAGGGTCAGTTCGGACACCTGCCGGGCCTCGTCCGCGGTCAGCCGCAGCTCGGTCGCGGTCCCGGTATCAGGGGTGATGGACGTGGTCATGGTCGTTCTCCTCTGGTACGGGGCTCGGGTGCCGGGGCCGGATCAGGCGTCGAACTGGAAGCCGCTGAAGGTCTGTTGCGCCGGCTCCGCCTCGGGTACGGGCTCCGCGGGGTCCCGCAGCAGGCGCGCCACCTCGTCGACGAGCCGCTGGACCATCCGCTCCGCCGTGTCGGGGGCGTAGCGCCGGGTGTCGTACTGGAGCACCAGCCGCATCCCGTCCGCGTGCTCCACGAACTGGAACGACAGCTCGAACATGCCGACGCGCAGCGGCGTCGGCCCACCGCTAAGGGTGATGCCGTCCGGCGGGCGCGGGCCGGTGTCGATGTGCGGGTACAGCGCCACCCAGACGTCGAAGAACGGCGGGCGCCCGGGGGACCGGGGCGGGTCGAGCGCCGCCACGAGGGTGTCGAAGGCCACCTCGCTGTGGTCCACCGCGTCCATGGTGCGCCGCGCGACGTGGCGGACCAGGTCGGCCGCGGACATCCCGTCCCTGACGTCGAGCCGCAGCGGGACCGTCGCGACGTGGAAGCCGACCGCGTCCTCGGCGCCGAGCAGCGCCCTGTGGTCCACGGGCGTGCCCAGGCAGATGTCCGTGCTGCCGGTGAGCCCGGCCAGGGTGCGCGCGACGGCGGCGGTCAGCGGCGCGAAGGGACCCGCGTGATGTTGTCTGCCCAGGTGCGTCAGCCGGCGCAGGACGTCCGGGCCGATCTCCTGGGCGGCGATGGCGGTGGTCGCGCCGGCCGGTTCTGTGCGCGGGCCGCGCACCGGCAGGGGCAGCGGCGCCGGGGGCGGCAGGAGGACACCCCGCCAGTGGGCGAGCGCGGCCTCGGGATCCCTCGGACGGACTGCGGACGGTCCCTGCGGCACCGCGTCGCCGCGCCGCAGGACGCCGGAGGACGACGGGTCCGCGTAGGCCGTCACGAGCTGCCTCGCGAGGATCTCCAGGCTGCGTCCGTCACACACCAGGTGGTCCGCGAGCAGCAGCAGGGACCAGCGTTCCCCGGTGCGCAGGAACAGCGTGGCCCGGATGAGCGGGCCCGTCGCCGGGTCGAACGGCACCGCGATCCGGTCGTCGACCAGTGCGTCGAACCGGGCCTCGCTCAGCTGCCGCGCGCCCAGGTCCACCACCTCGAAGGGCGGCTCGTCGTCGGTGAGCACCGCCCGCGGCTCGCCCCGGGCCTCGACGAAACGGGTCCGCAGCGCCGGATGACGCTGGGCCAGGGCGGCCAGCGCGGCCGCCAGCCGGTCGGGGTCGACGAGGCCCTCGCCGTGCAGCAGGCAGGGCACCGTGTACGCGCCGAAGTCGCCCTCGGCGCGCTGCCGTTCGAGCCACAGCCAGCGCGTGCCGTCGGCGACCGGGGTGCCGGGCAGCGAGGAGTCGGGCATCGGGGCGTCCGGCGGCGCGGCCGCGGGCCGCTGCACGGGAGCGGCGGTCCCCGCCGCGTCGGGGGAGAGTTCGGCCAGCCGGGCGGCGAGGAGCTCCGGGGTGGCCGCCTCGAAGACGTCCCGCACGCGCACGCGTACGCCGAAGGACTTCTCCGCGGAGACGGCGAGGGCCAGCGCGGACAGGCTGTGCCCGCCGGCGAGGAAGAAGTCGGTGTCCGGGGTGACGTGGTCGAGTTCGAGCGCCTCGGCGAACAGCGTGCACAGGCGCCGCGTCGGGTCGAGGTCAGCCACGGCGGCCCCGTCCCAGGCCCGTGCGGACGGTGTCAGAAGTCATAGTGTGTGTCGCTCCAAACAGGGCCGGGTGCCGACGGGTTCGGGCTCGCGGACGGTGGCGGGGGGCCGGGCGGCGGCGCGGCGCGGCCAGTGGTCAGAGCGCGTAGCGCGTCGACGACGTGATCGGCGTAGCCGCCTGCCTCCGCCGCGTCGAGCAAGTGGTCGTCGTAGGTGAGGTCGAGGTGCAGGTCATCGCCCTTGATGCGGGCGTACAGCCACAGGTCGCTGGTGGCGGGCAGATGGTCGGCCGGCAGGTCCTCGACGATCTGGCTCTCGGCGCGCAGGCCCGCGTTCTCCCAGCTCACCCCCAGGTCGAGGAGCAGGCTGCGGCCCGGGGCGGCGCGCAGGGCGAGCCGCTCGGCCAGGACGTCGAAGGGCAGCCGGGAGTGCTCGTACGCCTCGACGATCCCGCTCTGCACCCGGGGGAGGAGATCCTTGCCGGTCACCGTGTCGTCGAAGGTGATCCGCAGCGGCACCGCGTTGACCAGGTAGCCGATCAGCGCGTCGGCCTCGGGCCGGTGCCGCAGGCCCGCGGCGAAGCCGATGACGAGGTCGGTGGCCCGGGTGTGCTGGTGCAGCGTGACCGAGAACGCGGTCACGACCTGCGCGAACGGCGTGGCGGTGGCCGCGCCGAGCAGGGCCGCGGGCACGGACCGGTGGACCAGCCCTGTCCGGCCGCGGCGGCTGCGGCGGCGGGCGGGGTCCACGGGGTCGGGGCCGTCGGTGACGCCGTGCAGCCGCTCCCGCCAGAACGCCACCTCGCGCTCGGCCTCGGGCCCGGCCAGCCACTCCTGCTCCTCGCGGATCCACTCCTGGTAGGTGTAGGCCAGCCGGGGCAGTGCGGGCGGTTCGCCCGCCATCACCTGGTCGTACGCGGTGAACAGGTCGCGCAGCAGCACATCGACGCTCGCGCCGTCGTAGATAAGGTGGTGGGCCGTGACGGTGAGCAGATCACCGCCGGCGGGCCCCGCGAGCAGCCGTACCTCGAACAGCGGAGCCCGCTCCAGGTCGAAGCCGACCTGCCGGGCGTCCCGCAGCGCGGCGGCCACGTCCGGGCCCGCGGGGTCCGCGCCGGGCAGCTCCACGACGACCAGCGGGGGCCCCTCCGGCAACCGGTCGAGGACGGTCAGCTCCGCCTCCGTGCCTCGGGGCAGGACCTGGGCCCGCAGCATGTCCTGCCGCGAGACGACGGCCACGAGGGCGGTGCGCAGCGCGTCGGCGTCGATCCGGCGGCCCAGCCGTACGAGGTCGGAGATGAGGAAGGTGTCCGAACCCGCCCAGCGCGAGGTCAGCCAGACGCGGCGCTGCGCGTGCGACAGCGGCAGGAACCCGCTCGGCGGGGCCGTGCCGGCGGCCGGGCGTCGCGCGGTGGCGCTTCTCGCAGGCCGGTCGGCCCGCCCGGTCCGCTCGGCCAGCGCCGCGGTGAGCGTGGCCACGGTCTGGTATGTGAAGACGGTGGCCACCTTGAGGCCGAGGGCGTGCGCGATGCGCGCGGCGGCCAGACTGTGGCCGCCCAGCTCGAACAGGTTCGCGTCCGGGTCGGTGACCGGACGTTCGAGCACCTGCGCCCACACCTCGGCGACGGGCCGCTCGGCCGCCGTGAAGGGACGTGCCGGGGCCGGGGAGTCGACGGCGGCCAGGGCTTCCTCGGGAGAGGGCAGCGCCCGCCGGTCGAGCTTGCCGCCCGCGGCCACGGGAAGCGCGGGCAGGTACACGAAGGCGGCGGGCATCATGTACGCGGGCAGCCGTCCGGTCAGGTGCCCGCGGAGTGCCGCCCGGTCCGCCTCGCCCACCACGTAGGCGACGAGCCGGTGTTCGCCGTCCGGCCCCGGTGCGGGAAGTACGGCGGCGGTGCGCAGGCCGGGGGCTTCGGCGAGGACCGCGGCCACCTCGCCCGGCTCGACCCGGTTGCCCCGGATCTTGAGCTGGTCGTCGGTCCGCCCCAGGAACTCCAGGCGCCCGTCGGGCAGTCGGCGGGCGAGGTCGCCGGTCCGGTAGGTGCGTTCGCCGGGCCGGACCCGGCTGGGCACGAAGCGGGCGGCGCTCAGCTTCGCGTCGCCCAGGTACCCGCGGGCCAGGCCCGCCCCGCCGACGCAGAGTTCACCCGGCGCGCCGAGCGGCACCAGCTCGCCGTGCGCGTCGATCAGGTCCACCCACTTGCCGGGCAGCGGACGGCCGATCGACGCGTCGCCGGACGCCGTGTCCGGCGCACCGGGCGCGGGCGCGGGGACCACCTGCTCCACGGTGGTCAGCACGCCGTCCTCGGCGGGGCCGTACTCGTTGAACAGCCGCACACCGGGCAGGAGATCGGCGTGCCGGGCGGCCAGTGCGCGGGTCACCCGCTCGCCGCCGAGTACGACTTCGCGGACCGCGCGGAACGCCGGTCCGACCTCGTCGAGCAGCACCTGGTAGAGGCTCGGCACGAGCAGCACGTGCCGGATCGGGTGCCGGCGGATGACCGCGGCGACGTCGGCCGGGGTGAGCAGTTCGTCGCGGGTGACGATCACCATGGGCGCGCCCGACCCGAGCGCGCTGAACACGTCGACGATGCCCGCGTCGGCATGGATCGGGTCGACCTGGAGGACGGCGCCCTCGGCGTCGAGTCCGTAGTGACCGATGCGGAACAGCACGGAGTTGACGATGCTGCCGTGCTCCACCATCACGCCCTTCGGCGTTCCGGTGGAGCCGGAGGTGTAGACGACGTACGCGAGGTCGGCGGGGCCCGCGGTAGGCGGCTCCGCGCCTGGTTTTGGGGCCGGCTGCGGCGTGCCCCCGTCGCCGAGGACTACCGCGGGCAGGCCCGCGTCCGCCGCCGTGCCGGTGAATCGCGCCGTGGTCACGGCGGCCACCGCGCCGCTGTCGCCGAGCACGGCCGCAAGCCGGGCCGGCGACTGCTGCGGATCGAGGGGCAGAAACGCCGAACCCGTCTTGAGCACGGCGAGCAGCGCCACCGGCATCCACTCGGAGCGGTCACAGAGCACCGCGACGACGCGGTCGGGCCCGGTCGGCGCGGCGGCCGCGATCCGGGTGGCCAGGGCGTCGGCCCGGCGGTCGAGCTCGCGGTAGGTCAGGACGCGGTCCCCGCAGACGACGGCCCGGCCCCCGGGCGCGCGCCGCACCTGGGCGAGAACGACGTCGAGCAGGGTGCCCGCCGTGTGCGGGGCGGGCAGAGCCGGCCCGGTGCCCGCCGCGATGAGCGCGTCGCGCTGGTCGGCGGGCAGCGCCGGGACCGTGCCGACGGGTGCCGACGTGTCGGCCACGAGGGCGGTCAGGAGGTGGACGAACTGTCCGGCGATCCGCTCCGCGGTCGCCGCGTCGAAGACATCCTCGCGACAGGTGACGGCCACCTCGATCGGGCGGCCGGGGCCGGGCTCGGTGAAACTGAGGGAGAGGTCGAAGCCTTCTGCGCCGCTGTCCAGCCGGATGTGCTCGGCCGCCGGGCCCTCCTCGGTGCCCAGCGGGTCGGTGCCGGAGACGGCGGCCTCGACCAGCACGTCGAAGAGTGGGTTGCGCCCGGTGATCCGTTCGAGCCCCAGCGTCTCCACGAGGTTCTCGAAGGGGAACTCCTCGTGGGCACGGACCTCTCGGGCGTGCCCGGCCACCGCCGCCACCAGGTCGGCGAAACCGCGCTCGGGATCGACCGCGGTGCGCAGCGCCACCGTGTTGACGAACAGCCCGACCGAGTCCGCCAGTTCGGGCCGGTCGCGGCCCGAGACGACGGTGCCGAGCACCACGTCGTCGGCCCCGCTCCAGCGCAGCAGCAGGACCCGGACGGCGGCCACCATCGCCGTGAAGGAGGTGGTGCCGAGGTCCCGGCACAGGTGCTGTACGGCCCGGCTGGTGTCCGCGCCGACCGTGCGGCGGATCGTGCCCGCGGCCGAACTGCGTTCCGCGGGACGGGCGCGGTCCAGCGGCAGGTCCGTGCCGGGCGCGCCTTCCAGGGTGCGCCGCCAGAACGCGATGGTCTCCGGGGCGTCCGGGAGGCCGTGCCGCGCGAGGGCGTACGCGCCGTACTGCGTGGGTTCCGGCAGTTCACGGGTGCCCTTCAGGAACCGCTGGAGGTCGCGCAGGATCACGGCGAACGACCAGCCGTCACAGACGCTGTGATGGACGGAGAGGAGGAGCGTGCCGCCGGTGCCGGTGCCCTCACCCGTGGCTGCGTCTTCGGCGAGCCAGTGGGCGCGCAGCAAGGGGCCTTCGGCGGGGTCGAAGACGTGGCGCTGCTCCGCCGCGGCGATCCGCCGCAGAGTTGCGTCCGCGCCCTCGGGCCCGGCCCGGTGGACCTGGAGTTCGGGCCGGGCCCGGTCGGGCGTGCACACGACCTGCCGCAGACCGTCGGGTTCCGCGCGGAACACGGTGCGCAGGGCCTGGTGGCGCCGGACCACCCGCTCGAGCGCGGTCGTGACGTCGGCCGCCGTGGGGGAGCCGGGCAGCCGGAAGGCCTCCACCATGTTGTACGGGCGCAGCTCACCGCCCTCGTACTGTTCGAGGAACCACATCCGGCGCTGGGCGTTGGACGCGGGGACCGGGTCCGGGGTCTCGGGCCA
The DNA here is from genome assembly GCF_040652275.1 of Streptomyces sp. NPDC048275. NCBI lineage: Bacteria > Bacillati > Actinomycetota > Actinomycetes > Kitasatosporales > Streptomycetaceae > Streptomyces > Streptomyces sp. NPDC048275. The sequence goes on along the minus strand of NZ_JBEZLR010000139.1, from coordinate 14,617 downwards.
GGGGGCCTGCCCGGCGGGGGCGGCCGGCCCGTCGGCCGCGGCGCGGCGCAGCAGAGCGCACAGCCCCTCGGGGGTACGGGCGGTGAACACGTCGCGGACGGTGATCTCACCGCCGCCGTCGGCGGCCCGGCCGAGCCGGCCCGCGAGGACGGCGGCGGTGAGGCTGTGGCCGCCCGCGGTGAAGAGGTCCTCGTCCCCGGCGCGCGGCGGTACGCCCAGCACGTCGGCCCAGATGCGGGCGACGGTCTGCCCGGTCGCGTCGGCCGGCTGCCAGACCTGTCCGTCCCGGCCCGCCAGGTGCGCGAGGAGGGCCACGTGGTCGATCTTGCCGTGCAGGGTGACGGGCAGTTCGTCCAGGCGCAGGATGCGGCCCGGGACCATGTACTCGGGCAGTCCGAGCTGCAACTGGCCGCGCACGACGTCCGGTTCGGCGCCCTCGTCCGAGGTGTAGACGGCCGCGAGCGCGGGCGGTCCCGAGGTGTCGGTGAGGGGCAGGACCGTGGCGGCGACGACGCCGGGGACGGCGCTGAGGGCGGCTTCCACCTCGCCGAGTTCGACCCGGTTGCCGTGGATCTGGATCTGGTTGTCGCGGCGGCCGAGGAAGACCAGCTCGCCCTGGTGGTTCCAGCGGCCGAAGTCGCCGGTGCGGAAGGCCCGGACGTCGGGGTGCGCGGGCAGCTCGCAGAACCGGCCGGGTCCGGTCGGCTCGTCGTCGAGATAGCCGCGGGCCACGCCGGGGCCCAGTATGTGGATTTCGCCGGGGACGCCGGGCGGCGCGTGGTCTCCGTGCGGGGTCAGGACCAGGACGCCGAAGCCCTCCGAGGGCCTGCCGACCGGGACCGTGGTCAGCTCGGGGAAGGCGGATCCGGGGCAGGTGAAGGTGGTCGCCTCGATGGTGGCCTCGGTGGGCCCGTACAGGTTGGCGAAGGTGCCCACGCGCAGCCGGTCCGCCAGCCGGGGCAGCAGCCCCGCCGGGATCTCGTCGCCGCCGAGCAGCAGGATGCGGACGTCCTCGGCGGCGCACGCGGGCAGCCCCTCGGCCATCACGGCGAGCAGGGAGGGCACGCAGTTGAGGACGTTCACGCGCAGGCGCCGCGTCGTGGCCCAGAACTCCGCGGGCGAGAGCGCCTGCGGGGAGCCCATGGGCACGACGCAGCCGCCGACCGCGAGGGTGGTGAACACCTGGTACGTCAAGGCGTCCGAGGTCACTGCCGAGAGCAGAGCGCACCGGACGTCCTCGTCGAACCCGACGAGCCGCCCCGAGGCGAGTGTCTTGTACGCGAGTTGGCGGTGGGTGAGGGCGACGGGGCGGGGGAGTCCGGTGGATCCGGAGGTGAAAAAGAGGATCGCCTCGTCGTCGGGGCCGGGCGCGGTCGTGACGACGTCGGCTGCGTCGGGGGCGGCGGGGGCGGCGGCGAGCGTCTGCGGCGAGAGCACCGGGAGGTCCACGTCACCGGGGAGTTCGGCAGACGCGGAGATGACGCACGCGGCTCCGCTCAGGCGCAGTTGACGGGCGACCCGCACCGGCGGGTGCGAGGGGTCGAGGGGGACGAACGAGGCGCCCGTGCGTAGCACCGCCAGGATGGCAAGGACCAGGTCCGGTCCCTTGGGCAGCAGCAGCGCGACCCGATGGCCCGGCCCCAGCCCGTGGTCCCGGGCGAGGGACCGGGCCGCGCGCCCCGAGCGCACGGCGAGTTCGCGGTGGCTCCAGGTCACGGTGCCGTCGGCGACCGCCTCGTGGTCCGGGAAGCGGGCCGCGGCGTCGTCGACGATGCCGGTGAGGGTCGCGGCGGGGAAGTCGGGCAGGACCGGCAGGCCCGACCACCGCTCCAACTCGGCGCGCTGCGCGGGGCCGAGGACGTCGAGGGCGCCGGCCGGCTGCCGGGGCGCGTGGCCGAGGCTCGCGAGGACCGCCGCCGTGCAGCGCACGAGGGCCGTCGCGGCCACCGGCGGTTCGCCGCCCGCCTCGGCGGTCAGCACCAGCCGGTCGCCGGACCGCCGCAGGGTCAGGCACAGGTCGACGGGATCGAGGAGCTTGCCGCCCGCCTCTTCGCAGACGACGCCGAGCCGGGAGAGGGCACGGCCCGCGGGCAGTCCGGCGAGCCGCAGGCGCGTGGCGACCGTCTCCCGGTCGGGCCAGGCGAGGGGCAGCGCGGATTCGAGTTCGGTGTGCAGCGCCGTCAGGAAGGCGGCGGCGGGAGCCTCGCGGTCGAGGGGGGCGCAGAGGGCGAGTTCCCGCGGTGCGGTGTCCGTCGCGGCGGTGTCGTCGCTCCCGCGTGCGGGGGTGGGGGCGGGTACCAGGACGATGTGCCGGGACGCGTCGTCGAGGGCGGCCAGGGCGAGCCGTGCCGCGGCGACGGTCAGCAGCAGCAGGCCGGTCGCGTCGCCTCCCGTCAGGGCGTCGAGCCGCTCGGTGGCCGCAGGCTCGATGGGGCACTCCGGGGTCCCGCCCGCCGGGGACACGACGTCCAGGAAGGGGACTCCGTGGCCGGCCGCCAACCGGGGGAGCCAGGATTCACTGAGGGCATTGTCAATCAGCATTTCTCACGCTCACCCAATCCATCGAAGATTCTGACGAACATGACGGCACCGTAAGATCCTGCGCAAGAGAAATAGATGTTGTCAATCATTGGTCCGGGACGCGAAATCGATCGTTGCTCTTCTACTTGTCAGCCGTTACGATTGTCGATCATCGGCGTCCGGTGCCCTGTGCACCCATCAATCGACGGGATCCCGCATGCTCAAGTCGCAAAGGCTCGCCACGCTTCCGATCGACTCCTACGATTTGAGTGAAGAGCTTTCGATCATCGATTCGAACGACGCTGGGGGTGAATACGACGCATTTACCTTCGGTTCCTGGTCCGCGCATGTTCTGGCCAATTCCGGGGGTAGTGACGAGGACACCTCGTTCCGGCCCTACGAAGGGCAGCTCACCCAGACCGAGCTGGGGCGGAGGCTTCCCGGGATCATGTCGATCGTCACCGACAACTTCCCGCTCGAAAGGTTGCAGTGGGTTCGTATCTTCAGCCTCAGTGATGGAATTCTCGCGCCGCACGTCGATTTCCTCGAATTCTCCGAGCCGGGTACGCGACTTCAGATTCCGCTGCGCACGGACGAGGATTCTCTGCACTCCGAGGAAGACATTGTGTACCACCTCCGTCGCGGTGAGGTCTGGAAGATACATACGACTGTTCCGCACTCGGCCCGAAGCGCCTCGCCTTTCCCTAGGCTTTCGCTGTGTCTCGATTTCTCCGGAGTCGATGAGCCGATCGAAATCATGAACTCAATTCCGGCCGAGTTGCCCGTCCGTATCATGGAGCGCCCGCCGGTCTCGGACGCCGATGTGGAGGAACTGCTGTCCTCTTCGGCCGAGCTGACCGCGACCACCCTGCGCGCCGCCTTCCGGCGCTTCGCGGCAGTCCATTTCACGCGGCAGGCCCACGCCACGGCGGCCTTCGACTGGTTCGTCGAGGCCGCCGCGCGCACCGGGGACGACGCGCTGGTCGACAAGGCCAGGGCGTTTCGTACGTACTGCATCGAGAAGCGCGGTTACCGCGAGGCGTTCGAGTGGTGAGGGACGAGGGACAAGGGCTGCGCGTCGGGCCCGGGCAGGGCCTTGCGGTCCAGCTTTCCGTTGGGTGACACCGGCAGGTCGTCCGCGAGCCACCAGCGCACCGGCACCATGTAGTCCGGCAGCACGGCGAGCAGCGCGCGGCGCAGTTCGGGGGCCGACGGCGGATCACCGGTGAGCACCGCGTGCAGCTCCACCGCCCCGTCGGCCCGCACCACCGGGAACGCCGCCGCGTCCCGCACCCCCGGGAAGTCCGTGAGACGCGCCTCGACCTCCCGGGGCTCCACGGCGTTGCCCCGGATCTTGATCAGGTCGTCCATCCGACCCAACAGCTGCAGGGTCTGGTCCTCCCGCCACACCCCGCGGTCGCGGGTGCGGTACAGGCGGGCGCCGGGGCGGAACGGATCGGGCACGAACGCGGTACGGCTCAGCTCGCCGTCCGTGTAGCCGATGGCCACGCCCACGCCGCCGATGAAGATCTCGCCCACCTCCCCGTCCGGAACGGGCTCGCCGTGCTCGTCCAGCAGGTAGACGTAGGTGTTCCACACCAAGGCCCCGACCGGCGGCCGCGGTTCCAGGTTCCCGGCCGCACCGCTCACCGAGTGGCTGGCCACCATGTGGTTCTCGGCGGGGCCGTAGTGGTTGTGCAGGGTGATCTCCGGCCGGCGGGTGAGGAGCCCCTCCAGGGCCCCGGTCACCCGTACCGTCTCGCCCGCGCTGATGATGTGGCGCAGCTCCGTCGCGTGCTCGAAGTTCGTCGGCAGCGACATGACCACGTCGATGAGCGACTGCGGGAAGTCCACGACCTCGATGCGCTCGTCGACCACATAGTCGATCAGATCCCGCGGATCGCGCCGTACATGCGGCTCCGGCACATACAAGCACCCGCCCGACGCAAGGGTGTAGAAGATCTCCTGCACCGATACGTCGAAGGTGAGGGGAGCCACCTGGAGCACCCGGCGCCCGCGCCCGAGACCGGAGCCCTCCACCTGCCAGGAGATGAAGTTGGCCAGGCAGCGGTGCGTCTGGACGATGCCCTTGGGGACGCCCGTGGACCCGGACGAGAAGATGACGTACGCGGGATCCTCCGGCGCGGGCCGGGCGCGGGCGCCGGATCCGGCGGGAGTGCCCGCCGGATCCGGCGCCACCAGATCTGCGAGACCCGTCGTCCGCGCCGCCGGCGACCCGGTGCCCGCCGCCCCGGTATCGGCCATCACCAGCAGCGCCGCGCTGCTCGCGCGCAGAATCTGCGCGACACGCTCGGGCGGGTACGTCGTGTCCACCGGCAGATACGCGGCTCCGGCGCGCAGCGTGCCCAGCAGCGCCGCGGTGAAGTCGGCCCCCGCCTGCGCGGCGATGAGCACGACGTCACCGCGGCCGATCCCGAACTCCCGCCCGAGCCGGTCCGCGACGGTGTCCGCGAGCCGGTCCAGTTCCGCGTACGTCACCACGCGGCCCGGCTCGCGCACCGCCGGGGCCTGCGGATGCGCGGCCACCTCGCGGTCGATCAGCTCCAGGACCGTGGTGACACCGATGTCCACCACCGGCCCCGCGTGTCCCGGCGGCGCCGCGGCCGTCATCGCCGCGCCCCGGACTTTCCGGCCAGGGACCGGGTGACCTCCGCGGGCAGGAACGAGTACGGGTCCTGCGGGTCGTCGGCCGTCGCCTCGACGCAGATGTGGTGTCCGATGCCGAGGTCCCGCGCCAACTCCTCGAACACCTCGACCATGACGAGATCCTGGAGCGCGAGGCCCGTCGAGTCGTAAACGGTGGTGACCGGCGACAGCCTGCGGTGCGCGTCCGGGTCACGCAGCAGGTCGGGGAGCGGGGCCCCGATCTCCTCGGGGGCGAGCTGCTGGCAGTCCCCCTCGGCCCGTGCCTGCTCCACGTGGTCGGGGCAGACGACCGCCGCGCGCAGCAGGTCCAGCGGCAGCTCCGTCTTGCCCGGCATGTCGGAGCCGATGGTGTTGACGTGCACCCAGGGCTTGAGCGACGTGCCCCGGATGACCGGCCCCTCGTGGGGGCCGACCGAGGTGGCGGTGCACAGCACGTCGGCCCGCTCCTCCACCTCCGAAAGCGGCGCGACCCGCACCAGCCCCTCGGGCATCCGGGCCCGCGCCGCGAAGGAGTTCTCCGCCCGCACGTCCTTGTCGCAGACGAGCACTTCGGAGAACGAGAAGACCCGCGCCAGGGCGTGTAACTGCGTCACCGCTTGGGCCCCGCAACCCACCAGGCCGAGCACGGCGGAGTCCGGGCGCGCGAGCACCCGGCTGGCCAGCGCGGACGCCGCGCCCGTACGGACGGCGGTGGCGAACGTGCCGTCGACGATCGCTCGCAGGTGGCCGCTGTCCGCGTCGAAGGCGCACAGCGTCGACAGGATGGTGGGCAGCTGGTTCTTGACCGGATTGTGCGGGTTGTAGCCGACCATCTTGATGGAGACCGTGGCGCCCTGGCGGACCGCCGGCATCCACTCGAGCAGGCCCAACTGCGGTGTCTCCAGCAGGAAACCGTCCCGCTGCTTCATCTCCACCGGCGCGCCGGATCCACCGGCGAGAACGGCCTCCATGCGGGCGATGGCCAGATCGTAGAGGTGCCCCAATCCCACCTTTGTGACGATGGTGGCGATCGCTTCGGCGTCGACGATGTGTGTGCGCTCAGCTGGCAAGGGTCTCTCCCGGCGCTCAGTGTTCGGGCTGGTTCAACGGGGTCGAAGAGGCAGCGGACTTCGAGGAGGTCGAGGGGCCGCGCCCGTGCCAGGACTCCCACAGGCCGGCGTAGGTGCCGTCGGCCGAGACGAGCTCCGTGTGCGTGCCCTGCTCGGTGACGCTGCCCTGCTCCATCACGACCACACGGTCCGCGTCGTGTGCGGTGTGCAGCCGGTGGGCGATGGAAATGACGGTGCGCCCGCGCAGCACGCCCGCGAGCGAACGCTCCAGGTTGCGCGCGGCCCGCGGGTCCAGGAGGGAGGTGGCCTCGTCCAGCACCAGGGTGTGCGGATCGGCCAGCACGAGCCGGGCCAGGGCCAGCTGCTGGGCCTGAGCGGGGGAGACCGGGGTCTTGTCGGTGCCCAGCTCGGTGTCGATGCCGTCGGGCAGTGCCCGGACCCACTCGTCGGCCGCCACGGCCGCCAGGGCCGCCGTCACTTCGGCGTCGGTGGCGTCCGGCGCGGCCAGCGCGACGTTGTCGCGCACGGACCCGAGAAACACGTGGTGCTCCTGCGTGACGAGCGCGACATGGCGGCGCAGCTCCTCCAGCGGCAGTTCGTGGACCGGCACTCCGCCGAGCGTGACCGAGCCGGTGCGCGGCTCGTGGATGCCGGTGAGGATCCGGCCGAGCGTGGACTTGCCGGCGCCCGAGGGGCCGACGATGGCGACGCGCTCACCGGCGCCGGTGCTCAGGTGCACGTCCTTGATCACATCATGGCCGGGCCGGTACGCGTAGGCGATGCCCTCCGCGCTGAGCCGGTCGTCGGCGGGGCGGCGGTCGGTGGTCTTCTCCGGTCCCGCCGCCGACTCCACGCCGATCAGGCGGGCCAGCGAGGCGTCGCCCACTTGCAACTCGTCGAGCCAGCCGAGGAGTTCGTCCAGCGGGTCGATCACGGCCCTGGTGTACAGGGTCGCGGCGGTCACCTCGCCGAGGCTCACCCAGCCCTCGATGTAGAAGAGGCCGCCGAACAACAGGGTCGCGGCGACCGGCAGGATGTAGCCGAAGTCCATCAGCGGGAACCAGACACTGCGCAGGAACAGCGTGCGCCGCTCGGCGCCGTTGGCCCGCTCGACATCCTCGTCCGTGCGGCGCACCCGCGGACCGGACCGGCGCAGCGACTCCACGGTGCGGGCGCCGGACACAGTCTCGTTGAGCCCCTGGGTCAGGTCGGAGTAGCTCGCCGCTTCGGCGAGGTATGCCTCCCGGGCCCGCCTCAGATACCAGCGGGTCGAATAGACGATGACCGGGACGGCGACCAGGCACGGCAGGACCATGATCGGACTGGTGACGATCAGCGCCACCAACGTCAGCGCCACCGACAGGCTCGCGACCAGGATCGAGGGCGCGCCCATGCGCACGGCGCGGGACAGCGAGTCCACGTCGCGGGTGCTGCGGGTCAGCAGGTCACCGCCGCCGGCCTTTTCCACGGTGTGCAGCGGCAGCGTCAGGACCCGGCGGATGAACCCCTCGCGGATGTCGGCGAGGACCAGCTCGCCCAGCCGGGCGCCCTCCAGACGGGCGGTGCGGGTGAACACGCCCTGGAGGATCAGGAGTCCGGCGATCACCAGCACCGTGACGTCGACCCGGGTGGTGGTGATGCCCTTCTCCACCTGCTCGACCAGATCACCCAGCAGGGCGGGGACGACCAGGCCGCAGGCGGTGGCGAGGACGAACCAGAGCACGGTGCGCGTCAGCAGGCCGGTGTGGCTGCGCACCAGAGCGCGTACGTGACGGCGCACCGTCTTCGCGTCGGCTACCGGAAGACTCACTGTGCACTCCTTGGCGGGCGGCTGTCGGAAGGAACGGGGACGATGACGTTCACGTCTCCTCCCGCATCACCACGGCGGCGTACTGGGACGTGCCGGAGGCGAGTTCACGGTGCGTGCCGGTCATGACGACCTTGCCGTCCTCCACGAAGGCCACCTCGTCGGCCCGGTCGAGCAGCAGCGGGCTGTTGCTCACGACCACTGTGGTCAGCTCCGACCTGGAGGCGTGGAGCCGTTCGGCGATGACGGACTCGGTGTGCGCGTCGACGGCGCTGGTGGGGTCGACGAGGACGAGCACGTGGGGCTGCGCGGCCAGAGCGCGCGCGAGCCGCAGCCGCTGCTGCTGGCCGCCCGAGAAGCTGGCTCCCCCTTCGGAGACGACGGTGTTCAGGCCGTCGGGCAGCGCCTCGACGATGTCTTCGGCATTGGCGTCGTGCAGGGCCTGCGCCCGTACCTGCTCGGAGCGTCCGCCCAGATCCTCGGCGAGGACGCCGGAGAAGAGGGAGTCGTCGTTGCGGGTCACCAGGACGAGGGCACGCACCTGCTCCAGCGGCAGGGTCTCCAGCGGCACGCCGCCGACGGTCACCTGGCCCTGGGCGTACCGGCCGAGCCGTTCGGCGATCTCGGCGCCCTCCTCCGGGGTGGCGGCGGCGATCGCCGTCATCACGCCCGGCCGTACCCGCAGCCCCGATGTCGCGTCGTACAGGTCGGGCGCCTCAGAGATGTCGGCCATCGCGGTGCCGGCGGTGGGGTCGGGCTCCAGGGACAGGACGCGTACGACCCGATCGGCCGCCACGTCGGCGCCGACGAACGACTGGACCGCCGACGTCGCCGTACGCATCGGCAGCATGAGGAAGGCGGCGTAGCCGTAGGCCGCGACGAGGTCACCGGCGGTGAGGCCGCCGCCGACGGCCAGGCGGGCACCGATCCAGACGACCGCCACCACGAAGATGCCGGGCAGCAGCACCTCGGCGGCGGGCAGCACCGACTCGATCTTCGCCACCTGGACGCCCGCCTGCCGCACGCGCTGCGAGTCCTTGCGGTAGCGCTCGCCGAACGTGGCCTCGCCGCCGATGCCGCGCAGGACGCGCAGGCCGGACACGATGTCGCCGGCCCGGTTGGTCAAGTCGCCCTGCAGGTCACGGTAGTTGCCGATCCGCTTGTGCAAGGGGCTGAGCAGTGGGCCGGTTCCCGCGAGTAGGGCGGGGACACCGATGAGGACGAGCAGGCCGAGGGTGACCGACGTGGAGAGCAGCACCACGGCGACGAGCACGACGGTGACCACGCTGCCGATGCCCCGGGCGAGGGCCCCGGGCAGCGCGCCGATGCGGGTGATGTCGGACGTGCCGATGGTGACCACCTCGCCCGTGGAGACGCGCTTGGGCAGCGTGGCGCCGAGCCGGGTGGTGTGCGAGGCCACGAGGCGGAACGTCAGGTAGTTGGCCTTGAGCCGGCCGATGGTGTCACAGCGGTGCCGTAGCACACTGCCGACGGTGGTGACCAGGGCGAGCCCGATGATGACGCCGGTCCAGGCCCACAGACGGCCGGTGTCCTTGTCCGACACGGCGTCGATGGCCCGGCCGATGGCGAAGGGGGTCAGACCCATGCTGGCCATCCACAGGCAGCCCCAGAACACCCCGAGGAACAGTGTGCTCGACTGCCTGGCGATCAGCCATCGGAGATAGCTCCTGGGCGAGCGGAGATCCGGGTCTCCCAGCTCGGGCAGCGGATTGTTGCTTGGCAATGCGGATTCCTTCGGGGTCGTCCCGCCCCGGACGGCCGGGGCGGTCAGGGGGACGGAGAGGTTCTGCGGTGCGGGCGGTGCGCGGTGCAGGTCGTGGGGGGGCAACCGGGGTGGCCCGTCAGCTGCGTGTGGGCAGCAGGTGCGTGACGAACGTCCTCAGCTCGGCCGTCACCTGACGGGGAGCGTCGAGGTGGTAGAAGTGGCTGCCGGGGAACGTCCGTACAGTGCTGGGGCCGGTGGACCACTCGCCCCACTTGCGGATGTGCCCGTCGGTCACACCCTCGTCGTCCTGCCCCCGCCACGCGCCGAGCGGGCAGCGCAGGAGCGGGTCCGTGCCGGGCGGGGTGTAGGTGTCGCAGATGGCGCTGTCGCCGCGGAGGGGTCGCGTCACCGCGACGGCAAGACGGCTGTTGGCGCCGACGGCCGCGGGCACGACGCCGTCCGCGACGAGTTCGGCCACGAGCTGCTCGTCGGTCAGCCGCTCGGTGCCCGACCGTTCGCCCTGGTCGTCCGGTGCCCGGCAGGCCGAGGCGACGAACCCGCTCGGCCAGCTGCCCTGTTGGTGTCCCAGGCGGCGGGCGAGTTCGTACCCGATCAGCGCTCCCATGCTGTGGCCGAACACGTAGTAGGGGAGGTCGAGGCGGGCCGCGAGCCGCGGGGCCAGCTCGTCGAGCACCTCGGCCATGCCGGTGGCGGGTTCCTCGCGCCAGCGGTTCTCCCGGCCCGGCAGCTGTACGGCGAGGAGCGCGATGTCCGGGCCGAGCATCTCCTGCCAGGGGCAGAACTGAAAGGCACCGGAACCGGCGTGGGGGAGGCACACCAGCAGCGCCGTCGCCGTGCGTGGCGGGTCCCACTCCACCAGGGGGCCCGCGGTCATGGGCGCCGGTCTAAGACGGGCAGGCGAAGGTGACGCTTCTGGAGGACAGACACACTGTTTCCCTTGTCAGTCGAAGGTGACGTTCAGAGGTAGGGAACGGTCCCGTGCTCGGGCGGCCGGACATGACATCAACGGCGGGTGCGGTGCCGGAAGTTGGGGGTGGGGGGGGGTGGGCCCTGCTCGACGGGTGCGACGCGAATCGTAAATACGCATGCCTCCAACACGTTGCCAACATTCCTATCACGGAAGGGACTTGGAATGGCAAGGGCGAATATCGCCCGTCCGTTGTGTCCGTGTCCTAATGTTTTCCGTTGGGTGATGGTGCATCAGGCTGTGTTGCACGTCACATGGTTGAGCAGGTGTCGGCACGTGCTTCACTGGCCAGGAATTTACGGGTCAGTGGTCAATCCGACCTGGTGCCTTGCCGGCGAGGGATGTTCGACGTAAGGAGGCGTACCTCTGGTCGGCCAGCGTGCACGGAGACCCCAATGCCGCTGAACAGGTGTCCGGAACCCTGCCCTCGACCGGGGCGCTGGGTGAGCGCGTCAAGTCCTCGTGTCGATACAGCGCGACGGGGACGAGGGGATGTGTGCATGACGCAGGACGAACGTGGCGTAGCCGTGGTTTCGGGTGCTTCGTCAGGATTCGGCGAGAGAATTGCACAAGTGCTGTCCCGACAGGGCTACTTGGTGATTGCTCTGGCACGCAGGGCGGATCGGCTGAAGGCCCTGGCGGAGCGGGACTCTACCGGCGCGATTTTACCGGTGGTCGCCGACGTCCGGGACCGCGAGGGTCTGGAGCGGGCCCTGGACGAGCTGCCCGAGGACTTCCGTGACATCTCGGTGCTCGTCAACAACGCCGGCCATTCCCGAGGGTTCGGACCGATCCAGGCAGGGCGGGGCGATGCCTGGCGCGAAATGATCGACACGAACATCACCGGTCTGCTCAACGTGAGCGGCCTGGTCCTTCCCGGGATCGTCGCCCGCGGATCGGGTCATGTGGTGAACATAGGATCGATCGCGGCGAGTTACCCCTACCTGGGCGGCAACGTGTACGCCGCCACCAAGGCATTCGTGCATCAGCTCTCGCTGAACATGCGCGTCGACCTGCAGGGCACGGGCGTCCGGGTGAGTTGTGTGGCGCCGGGCATGGCGAAGACCGAGTTCGCCAAGGTGCGTTACGACGGCGACGAGGAGCGTGCGGACGCGCTCTACGCGGGACTGGAACCGCTCACCGCCGAGGACGTGGCGGAGGCGGTGTCGTGGTGCCTTGCGCAGCCCGCCCGCGTCAACGTCAACATGATCGAACTGATGCCGACCGAGCAGCACTTCGGACTCGGCTTCGCGGGGAGCCCGCCCGCCTCGCCCGGCGGCACGGATGGCGCCTGAGTCGGTACGGACCGCTCCCCGGCGCGTGAGCACGCGGGACGGCCTCGTCGCACGACCGGCACGCCCCGGAGAAGCGGAACGGATCGCGTCGCTCTCCGCCCCCTTCGTCGAGAAGGGGCTGTTGATAGACCGCACGACGGCCGAACTGGCCCAGATGGTCGAGGAATTCGTGGTCGCCTGCGAAGGAGACCGGCTGGTCGGGTGCGCCGGGATGGCGCCGGTCGGCGCGAGCCTGGTCGTCTACAACCTCTGCATTGCGGCCGATTGTCAGGGCAGAGGAATCGGCCGGCAATTGGTCGGCCTGGCCGCGAGTATCGGCAAAGAGCAGGGGTATCAATCTCTGCTGGCTCTGACCCGATACAGCGGAGAATGGTTCGGGAAGCTGGGGTTCTCGAATGTCCCGGCGAGCGAGACCCGCGATGAATGGCGCACTCTATTCCGTCCCGGCCGTAGGTCGAGCCTCTATCGGTTGAGACTGGCATCCGACTCGTCCAGAGACTGAAGCATGCCCGTGTGCCTGCTCAAGCAGACCTAGGAGTGACACAGTTGATAATCTGCGGATTAAAACTCACGCATGACGGTGCCGTCGCCCTGCTCGACGACGACCGCCTGGTTTTCAGTGTCGAGATGGAGAAGCTGGGAAACGGTCTGCGCTACAGCACCGTCGCCGACTTCAGCCTGATCCCCGGAATCCTCTCCGACTTCGGCTACAAGCCCGAGGACGTCGACGAATGGGTGGTCGACGGCTGGGACGGCGACGTGTCCGGCACGGTCTCCCTGCTCGACCAGGGCGCGCCCACCGAGATCGTGGTCGGCCCCTACCGTGAGTCGGCGGCTTGCCCGGCACTGGACGTGCCGAGCGTCTCGGGCACCTTTCCCATGGACGGCGCGGCCTACCCGTACACCAGCTTCCCGCACGCGGCGGGACACGTGTCGAGCGCCTATGTCTCCAGCCCCTTCGCCCGGCGCGGCGAGGCATCGTTCGTCCTCGTCTGGGACGGCGGACTCTTCCCGCGCCTCTACTGGGTCGACCCGCGCGAGGGCGTGCAGAACCTGGGCGAGCTCTTCCCGGTCCTCGGTCACGCGTACGCCATCGCGGGACACCACTTCGGCCCCTTCCGCAAGACGGTGCAGTCGCTCACCGTCGACGACCTCTCGGTGGCCGGCAAACTCATGGCGTACATCGCGCTGGGGCAGCCGGACGACGCCGTGATCGCCGTGCTGCGCGAGGAGTTCCACCGCGTCTTCGAGAGCGACGAACCGGCCGCGGTGGAGTACCGGGCGACGGTCGGCGGGTACGGCAGCCTCTTCGAGCAGTCCGTGCCGCCGGTGCACGAGTTCTTCTCCGCGGTGCGCGCCCGGGTGTCGGAGAACGGCGTGAGCGACGAGGACGTGCTCGCCGCCGTGCACGTCTTCTTCGAGGAGCTCCTCGTCGAGCGGATCACCGCCAAGGTCCTCGCCGCCAAGGGCGAAGGGCCGTGGAACCTCTGCTTCGCCGGCGGCTGCGCGCTCAACATCAAGTGGAACAGCGCGCTGCGCGCGGCGTCCGCCTTCCGCGACGTGTGGGTCCCGCCCTTCCCCAACGACTCGGGATCCGCCATCGGCGCGGCCGTCCTCGGCCGGGCGCAGCACGCCGGTCTGACGGCGCTCGACTGGAATCCGCGGCTCGGCCCGGCGCTGACCCCGTCACCCGAGCTGCCGGCCGGCTGGTCGACGTCGGCCTGCACCCCGGAGGAACTCGCCGGGATCCTCCACGAGACCGGGGAGCCCGTCGTCGTCCTGCACGGCCGCGCCGAACTCGGCCCCCGCGCGCTGGGCGGCCGCAGCATCCTGGCGGCGCCGGTCAGCGCATCCATGAAGGACGAGCTGAACCGCGTCAAGGACCGTGAGCCCTACCGGCCCGTCGCTCCCATCTGCCTGGAGGAGGAGGCGCCGAAGATCTTCTCGCCCGGCACGCCGGACCCGCACATGCTCTTCGACCACGACGTACGGCCGGAGTGGGTGGAGCGCATCCCCGCGGTCGTCCACCTCGACGGGACCGCGAGGCTCCAGACGGCCGGCCGGGGCGACGACGACTTGCTCTTCACCGTGCTGTCCGCCTACCACCGGCTCAGCGGCGTCCCGGTGCTCTGCAACACCAGCGCCAACCTCAACGGGCACGGCTTCTTCCCCGATGTGGCGTCCGCCGCGCGATGGGGCAGGGTCTCCCGGATCTGGAGCGACGGGACGCTGTACCGGCGGACCGACGGTCGCACGAAGGCGTGAGACCCCGGGAACGCTCGGAGGCCACCGCCCACGGCACGGCCGCGTCTCTCGTCGCCACGCTGCCCCGGCTCAGGGAACTCCACGGCCGGACGGTGGTCGTGGTGGCGGGCGACCACGTCCTGGCCGACGAGAAGCTGCGGCACGCGTTCTGCGGCGACATCGGGTTCCTGCGGTACAGCGGGGTGCGGGCCGTCGTCGTGCACATCCTCGGCCGTCTGCAGCGCGAGGTGGTCGCGGTTGATGTCGACACCGTCGCTGTTGCCACGGGTGTCAGCGGCACGGCCGTCGGGGTTCGCGGTG
>NZ_JBEZLR010000138.1:0-22226 GCF_040652275.1 Streptomyces sp. NPDC048275 | reverse complement strand
GCACAGGCCCTCGTACTGGTTGTACGTGGGTCTGTGCCCGGTGCGGCGAGGGTGCGTGCATGGCGTCGCGAGGCAGGCGGGAATTTGACGACAGGACCTAGGGCCCGTCTTCGACGGTGAAGCGCGGCTCAGGCCACCGACCCGATCCGCCGCGCCGGAACCGACGTCGCGTCGTGGTGGATCGGTGTGTGCGCACCGGTGAGGGAAACGCCGCTGCCGCCACGCCGGTTGGCGACGATCTCCGCGGCGATGGACAGGGCCGTCTCCTCGGGGGTGCGGGCGCCCAGGTCGAGGCCGATGGGGGATCTGAGCCGGGCCAACTCCAGGTCGGTGACGCCGACTTCGCGGAGGCGGTCGTTGCGGTCGAGGTGGGTCCGGCGTGAGCCCATCGCGCCGACGTACGCGACCGGGAGGCGCAGCGCGAGCCGAAGGAGCGGTACGTCGAACTTGGCGTCGTGGGTGAGCACGCACAGCACGGTCCGCGCGTCCACCTCCGTGCGCTCGAGGTACGTGTGCGGCCACTCGACGACGATCTCGTCGGCGTCGGGGAAACGACCGGCCGTGGCGAAGACCGGGCGGGCGTCGCAGACCGTGACGCGATACCCGAGGAACTTGCCGATGCGAACCAGCGCCGACGCGAAGTCGATCGCACCGAAGACGATCATCCGGGGCGGAGGAACCGACGACTCCACCAGAACCGTGAGCGGTGCTCCACAACGAGAGCCCCGCTCACCGATCTCCAGGGTGCCGGTGCGGCCCGCGTCCAGGAAGGCGCCCGCCTCGCCCACGACCGTCCGGTCCAGTTCGGGATGGGCGCCGAAGCCACCCTCGTACGAGCCGTCGGGGCGGACGAGCAGCGCGCGGCCCAGCAGGTCCGAGGGGCCGGAGACGATCCGTGCGAGCGCCGCCGCCTCCCCGGTGGCCGCGGCGGCCAGCGCGGTCGCGCACACCTCCCGGGTCGCGGTGGACGCCCGGACCGGTGTCACGAGGATGTCGATGACGCCGCCGCAGGTCAGGCCGACGGCGAAGGCGTCCTCGTCGCTGTAGCCGAAGCGTTCGAGGACCGGCTCACCGTCCTCCAGCGCCTGCCGGCACAGTTCGTAGACCGCGCCTTCCACGCAACCGCCGGAGACCGAGCCGATCGCTGTGCCGTCGGTGTCGACGGCGAGTGCGGCGCCCGGTTGGCGGGGTGCGCTGCCGCCGACGGCCACCACGGTGGCCACGGCGAAGTCGCGTCCCTGCTCGACCCACCGGTGCAGCTCTTCGGCGATGTCCAGCATGTCTCGGTCTCCTTAACAGCGGTTGCTCGAAAGGCTCGTGGAAGGCTCGTGGGCGTCAGTGCACGCCCAGCCGGCTCTCGATCGGGTTCAGGGCGAAGAAGACGAGGAAGATCGCCGCCAGGCCCCACAGGAACGCCCCGATCTCCCTGGCCTTGCCCTGGGCGATCCGGATGGCGACGTACGACAGGACTCCGGCCGCGACACCCGCGGTGAGGGAGTACGTGAACGGCATGATCACGACGGTCAGGAAGACCGGTATCGCCGTGGCGCGGTCGGCCCAGTCCACGTGCCGGGCGTTCGACATCATCATGGCGCCGATGACGACCAGCGCCGCCGCCGCGACCTCGCCGGGGACGATCGCCGTCAGCGGGGTGAAGAACAGGCAGGCCGCGAAGAACAGGCCCGTCACCACGGACGAGAGGCCGGTACGGGCCCCCTCGCCCACCCCTGTCGCCGACTCCACGAACACCGTCTGGCCCGAGGCGCCCGAGACTCCGCCGACCGCACCGCCCGCGCCGTCGATGAACAGCGCCTTGGACAGGCCCGGCATCCGGCCCTTGTCGTCGGCCAGCCCGGCCTCGGTGCCGACGCCGATGATCGTGGCCATCGCGTCGAAGAAACCGGCGAGCACGAGCGTGAACACGATCATGCCGACCGTCATCGCGCCCACCTCGCCCCAGCCGCCGAACTCGACGTCGCCGAAGAGCGAGAAGTCCGGCATGGAGACCGCGCCGCCGTGCAACTCCGGTGCTCCGCCGGCCCATTGCCGGGGGTCGATGACGCCCAGCGCGTTGAGCGCCACCGCGAGCACCGTACCGCTGGCGATGCCGATGAGGATCGCGCCGGGGATGCCCCGGGCCTGGAGCATGAAGATCAGGAGCAGCGTCGCGGCGAAGAGCAGCACCGGCCAGCCGGCGAGTTCGCCGTTCGGGCCGAGGGAGAGCGGGGTCGCCTTGCCCTGGTGGACGAAGCCCGCCTTCACCAGGCCGATCAGCGCGACGAACAGGCCGATGCCCATGGTGATCGCGTGCTTCAGCGCCAGCGGGATCGCGTTCATGATCATCTCGCGCAGCCCGGTGACGACGAGCAGCATGATGACCCCGCCGTACAGCACGCACATGCCCATGGCCTGCGGCCAGGTCATCTGGGGCGCGACCTGCGAGGAGAGCACCCCGGAGACGGAGAGTCCGGCGGCCAGCGCGAGCGGCACCTTGCCGAAGAAGCCCATCAACAGCGTGGTGACGGCCGCCGCGAACGCGGTCGCGGTGATCAGCGCCTGCTGGCCGAGTGTGTTCCCCGCCGCGTCCTTGCCGGACAGGATGAGTGGGTTGAGGAGGAGGATGTACGCCATCGCCATGAAGGTGGTGACGCCGCCGCGCACCTCGCGCGCGACCGTGGATCCTCGCCGGGATATGTGGAAGTACCGGTCGAGCCAGGACCGTCCGGCCGGGACGCGGCTGCCCGCGCCCGCGTCGTCCGCGACGGTCCTGGGCTCTACTGACTGCTGGGTCATGGTGCCATCTCCCGAGGTTCATAGGGACACCCGCGCAACCGCCCTGACGGGCGCGGGATGTGGGGAGGGTGCACGACCCGGGGGACGGCCCGAGACGAACAGAGGGGGGTGGAGGTTCCGACCCCCGTTGGGTCAGTTGCCGGTGAGGTGCTCGGGTCGTACCGGCGTCCGGTTGAGCTCCAGCCCCGTCGCGTTCCGGATCGCCGCGAGGACGGCCGGAGTCGACGACAGGGTCGGGGCCTCGCCGATGCCACGGAGCCCGTACGGGGCGTGGTCGTCGGCGAGTTCGAGCACGTCGACGGGGATGGTCGGCGTGTCGAGAATGGTGGGGATCAGGTAGTCCGTGAAGGAGGGATTCTTCACCTTCGCCGTCTTCGGGTCGACGATGATCTCCTCCATGACCGCGATGCCCAGGCCCTGGGTCGTGCCGCCCTGGATCTGGCCGAGGACCGACAGGGGGTTGAGCGCCTTGCCGACGTCCTGGGCGCAGGCCAGCTCGATGACCTTGACCAGGCCGAGCTCGGTGTCGACCTCGACGACGGCCCGGTGCGCGGCGAAGCTGTACTGGACATGGCCGAAGCCCTGGCCGGTGCGCAGATCGAAGGCTTCGGTCGGCCGGTGCCGCCACTCGGCCTCGACCTCCACGGCCTCGTCCTCGAGTACGTCCACCAGGTCGGCGAGAACCTCGCCGCCGTCGGTGACGACCTTGCCGCCCTCCAGGAGCAGCTCGGCGGTGGCCCAAGCGGGGTGGTACGTACCGAACTTGCGGCGGCCGAGCTCCAGGACCTTCTCCCGGACCAGCTCGCACGAGTTCTTGACGGCGCCACCGGTGACGTACGTCTGACGGGACGCCGAGGTCGACCCCGCCGAGCCCACCTGCGTGTCCGCCGGCTGGATCGTCACCTGGGCGACACCCAGCTCGGTGCGGGCGATCTGCGCGTGGACGGTGACACCGCCCTGGCCGACCTCCGCCATGGCCGTGTGCACGGTCGCGACGGGCTCGCCGCCCACGACCTCCATACGGACGCGGGCGGTCGAGTAGTCGTCGAAGCCTTCGGAGAAGCCGACGTTCTTGATGCCGACCGCGTAGCCGATGCCGCGTACGACGCCTTCACCGTGCGTGGTGTTGGAGAGGCCGCCGGGCAGCTGCCGTACGTCCGCCGCCTCGCCCGCCGCGAGCCACTGCTGCTCCGGCGGCAGCGGCATCGCCTTGACGCGGCGCAGGAGTTCGGCGACCGGGGCCGGGGAGTCGACCGGCTGCCCGGTCGGCATGATCGTGCCCTGCGACATCGCGTTCAGCTGCCGGAACTCGACCCGGTCCATACCCACCGCGTCGGCGAGCTTGTCCATCTGGGCCTCGTACGCGAAGCACGCCTGGACCGCGCCGAAGCCGCGCATGGCGCCGCAGGGCGGGTTGTTGGTGTAGAGGGCGATGCAGTCGACGTCGACGTCGTCGAGGACGTACGGGCCCACGCTCAGCGAGGCGGCGTTGCCGACCACGGCCGGGGAGGCGGAGGCGTACGCGCCGCCGTCCAGGACGATCCGGGCCGTCATGTGGGTGAGCTTGCCGTCCTTCGTGGCGCCGTGCTCGTAGGAGAGCTTGGCCGGGTGGCGGTGGACGTGCCCGAAGAAGGACTCGAAGCGGTTGTAGACGATCTTGACGGGCTTGCCGGTGCGCAGGGCGAGCAGGCACGCGTGGATCTGCATCGACAGGTCCTCGCGGCCTCCGAACGCGCCGCCGACGCCGGAGAGCGTCATACGGACCTTGTCCTCGGGCAGGCCGAGGACCGGGGCGATCTGGCGCAGGTCGGAGTGCAGCCACTGGGTGGCGATGTACAGGTCGACGCCGCCGTCCTCGGCGGGCACGGCGAGGCCGGACTCCGGGCCGAGGAAGGCCTGGTCCTGCATGCCGAAGGTGTACTCGCCCTTGACGATGAAGTCGGCGCGCTCCCGGGCAGCCTCGACGTCGCCGCGGACGACCGGCTGACGGTGCACGATGTTCGGGTGCGCGACGTGACCGATGTGGTGGTCGGTGCGGCCCTCGTGGATCAGGATCGCGTCGGGCGCGGTCGCGGTCGCCTCGTCCGTGATGACCGGCAGTTCGCGGTACTCCACCTTGATCTTGGCGGCGGCGCGACGTGCGGTCTCGGGGTGGTCGGCGGCGACGATGGCGACCGGTTCGCCGTGGTGGCGGACCTTGCCGTGTGCGAGGACGGGGGTGTCCTGGATCTCCAGACCGTAGTTCTTGACGTCCGTCGGCAGGTCGTCGTACGTCATCACGGCGTAGACGCCGGGCTGGGCGAGGGCCTCACTCGTGTCGATGGACACGATCTCGGCGTGCGCGACGGTCGAGCGCAGGATCTGACCCCACAGCATGTCCTCGTGCCACATGTCGGAGGAGTAGGCGAACTCGCCGGTGACCTTGAGGGTGCCGTCCGGGCGGAGCGTCGACTCGCCGATGCCGCCCTTGGTCCTGGAACCCTGCGTGATGTTGGTGGGTGTACCCGTGGTTCCCATGGTCAGACCGCCTCGGACTGCCGGGCGGCCGCGAGGCGGACCGCGTCCATGATCTTCTCGTAGCCGGTGCAGCGGCAGAGGTTGCCGGAGAGCGCCTCGCGGATGTCCGCGTCGGTCGGGTTCGGGTTGTGCTCCAGCATCTCGTCGGCCGCGACCAGCAGACCCGGGGTGCAGAAGCCGCACTGGACGGCGCCGGCGTCGATGAACGCCTGCTGAATGGGGGCGAGTTCGCCGCCCTCGCCGGTGTGGGAGTCCTGGGGCTTGGCGTTCCACTGCTGGGCGTCCTGAAGTGACGTACCGCACGCGGCGCCGGTCCCGCAGGAACGCTGCTTCGCGTACTCCGCGAGCCCCTCCACCGTGACGACCTCGCGCCCCTCCACCTGACCGGCCGCGACCAGACACGAACACACCGGTACGCCGTCCAGCCGGACCGTGCAGGAGCCGCACTCGCCCTGCTCGCACGCGTTCTTGGAACCCGGCAGGCCCATCCGCTCCCGCAGCACGTACAGCAGGGACTCGCCCTCCCACACGTCATCGGCTTCCTGCGGACGGCCGTTGACCGTGAAACTGACACGCATTACGCGACACCGCCCTTCTGATATGTCCGGCCGTCAGTGCCGCGGTACGACTCCCAGGTCCAGGTCAGGGTCCGGCGGGCCATGACGCCGACGGCGTGGCGGCGGTAGCTCGCGGTACCGCGGACGTCGTCGATCGGGTTGCAGGCGGCGGAACAGAGCTCCGCGAACTGCTTGGCGACCGACGGGGTGATGATCTTGCCGTTGTCCCAGAAGCCGCCCTCGTCGAGCGCCGCGTTCAGGAACTCCTCGGCGACCTCGGCCCGAACGGGCGTGGGCGCGGCCGAGCCGATGCCGGTGCGCACCGTGCGCGAGGACGGATGCAGCGCCAGGCCGAAGGCGCAGACCGCGATCACCATCGCGTTCCGTGTGCCGACCTTGGAGTACTGCTGCGGGCCGTCGGCCTTCTTGATGTGTACGGCCCTGATCAGCTCGTCGGGGGCGAGCGCGTTGCGCTTCACGCCGGTGTAGAACTCGTCGATCGGGATCAGGCGCGAGCCGCGTACGGACTCGGCCTCCACCTCGGCGCCCGCCGCGAGGAGGGCCGGGTGGGCGTCACCGGCCGGGGAGGCGGTGCCGAGGTTGCCACCGACGCCGCCGCGGTTGCGGATCTGCGGGGAGGCCACGGTGTGGGAGGCCAGGGCCAGACCCGGGAGCTCGCCGCGCAGGTTCTCCATGATCCGGGTGTACGGGACGGAGGCGCCCAGGCGCACGCTGTCCACCCCGACCTCCCACTCGCTCAGCTCACCGATGCGGTTCAGATCCAGGAGGTACTCGGGCCGACGGTGGTCGAAGTTGATCTCGACCATCACATCGGTGCCACCCGCAATGGGCACAGCGGTGGGATGCTCGGCCTTCGCGGCGAGCGCCTCCCCCCAGCTTGCGGGGCGAAGGAAGTCCATGAGTGGCTCTCTTCTTCGTATCGTGGGTCGTTCTGATCAAGCCAGATCGGGTGCGGCGGGCCCGGCTCGTTCATGAGTTGTTCACGGGGATCGGGGTCAGTACACAGCGCTGTCCTCCACCGGGGTCAGTCACCGAAACCATGAAGGAGTTGGCTGGCCAGGGCGGGCATCTTGTAGATTCGTATGAACGGGGGGCCTCAGTAACCTCCTCGTTTTCCTCTGGAAACATCTGATACAGCCCTCTGGAAACGTCAGGAAACATCCAGCACACGCTGGGACCAGGGAGTACGGCTCGCGGACCCGCTCGCCCGTTGCTCGCTTTCAGCTTCACCTTGAGCTCCACCTTCAGATCCATCGTAGATTTCGAGACAAGAACGGCGGCAACGAGAATGCGGCTGCGCGCACTGCTGGACACCGACGCGCTGGGCCTGCGGCTGCTCGGCGGCGAGGACGAGCTCGACCGCGCCGTGCGCGGTGTGATGACCACCGACCTCAAGGACCCCAGCCGCTATCTCTCGGGCGGCGAGCTGGTCCTCACCGGCCTCGCCTGGCGGCACGCCGCGGCGGACTCCGAGCCCTTCGTCCGCATCCTCGCGGGCGCCGGGGTCGCGGCCCTCGCCGCCGGTGAGGCGGAGCTCGGCGACGTCCCGGACGACCTGATCCTGGCCTGCGCCCGGCACCGGCTGCCGCTGTTCGCCGTGAACGAGTCGGTGGCGTTCGCAACGGTCACCGAGCATGTCGTACGGCAGGTCTCGAGCGAGCGCGCCGGGGATCTCGCGGCGGTGGTGGACCGGCACCGGCGGATGATGACGTCCGGTCCGGCGGGTGGCGGGCCCGACGTGGTCCTGGACCTGCTCGGCTCCGACCTGGACCTGCGGGCCTGGGTCCTCTCGCCCACCGGGCGCCCGATCGCGGGCTCGAAGCTCGTGGGGGCCGCGCTGCCCGCCGACGTGGGCGCCGAGCTCGCCGCCGAGCACCTCGCGGCGATGCGCACGGGGCGACGCGGGCCGCACCGGGTGATGGTGGGCACGACGACGTACTCCCTCTTCCCGATCCTCTCCTCGGGCCGTTCCGCGAGCGCCTCCCGGGATGTGCGCGAGACCGTGCTCTCCGACTGGCTGCTCGCGGTCGAGGCGGACGCCGGGGACTGGCCCGAGGAGCGGCTCGACCTGCTCCAGGGTGTCACCCAGCTGATCGCCGTCGAGCGGGACCGGCGGGACGCGGCGCGCACGGTGCGGCGGCGGCTCGCGCAGGAGGTCCTGGAACTGGTGCAGTCGGGCGCCGCGCCCGCGGAGATCGCGGCGCGGCTGCGGGTCGCCGCTCCGGTGCTGCTGCCCGGCCTCGGGGCCGCCCCGCACTGGCAGGTGGTGGTGGCCGGCGTCGAGTGGGAGGGCGGCGAGATCGAGGGCGGCCCGGTCGCCCAGTCGCTGCTGGAGGAGATCCTCGTCGACCCGTCGACGACCGGGCCCGAGCAATCCGACCGCATCGCCGTCGCGCACACGGGTACGGAGGCGGTCGCCCTGCTGGCCCTGCCCGCGGTGTCCTCGGAGCACGACGGCTCGGAGTCCGGACTGCTCGCCGACACGCTCCTGGAGGCCGTGCGCGCGCCGCTGTCGGCGGGCCTGAACGACGACGGGCGGCTCACCCTCGGTGTCAGCGCCGCCGTGCACTCGGCGGAGGGGCTGCGCGGCGCCCTGGAGGAGGCCCGGCATGCCCGCCGGGTCGCCGCCGCGCGTCCCGGCCTGGTGTGCGCGGCCGGGCACCAGGAGCTGGCCTCGCACGTGCTGCTGCTCCCCTTCGTGCCGGACGACGTGCGCCGCGCCTTCACCGCCCGGCTGCTGGACCCGCTGCGCGACTACGACCGCCGCCACCGCGCCGAACTCATACCCACCCTGGAGGCTTTCCTCGACTGCGACGGCTCCTGGACGCGCTGCGCCACGCGCCTCCACCTGCACGTCAACACGTTGCGCTACCGGGTGGGCCGTATCGAGCAGTTGACGGGCCGGGACCTTTCCCGCCTCGAGGACAAGCTCGATTTCTTCCTGGCGTTGCGCATGAGCTGAGGTGAGGAGTCCGTGCGGCGTACGTCAGCAAGTGCCGCCGCTGTCCCACGACTTTGTGAAATCCTTCACCCACCCCCTTGGCCGGGCCCAGCGATCCGTGCTGAGATGCCACCACTCAACAGCTCAATGGCGTGCTGGGCCTGTCCTTCGGATCAGGTCGGTGTCGACGTGCGGTGCCTGGCGACGCCGGTGAGCGGGGCTTGGTGCGTGCAGCTGCAAGGCGGAGGAGGGCGTCGACGCGATGGGGGGTCCCCCCCCTGTCCGAGCCAAGTCGAGGACTTGGGGGAGTCGGCAACCGACGACAACGCCGCAGATGTGCGTGCCGAGCCCCGCGACCCCGAGCTGATCCGAAGGACAGGACCTTGGGGAGGGCAACGTGGCGTATACCGCCATGTCTGGTTCCGGAACGAACGCAGGGGACGATCCACTCCAGACCGCGGTATGGCGGCTGCGCTCGCGCGCCTGCTGGGACGACGCGGCCGCACTGCTCCAGCCGCGGACGGCGGACGCGGCGCTGCAACGGGCCTCGCTGCTCGTCGAGCGGTGCCTGTACACCGAGCAGGGCTGGGCGGCGGCCGAGGACGCGCTGCGTACGGCGGAGGCGGTGGCCCAGAGCGACGAGGAGCGCGGTGCAGCTGCCTGCGAACGAGGGCAACTCGCGTACGCGGCCACGCTGCTCGGGGTGCGCGACCGGGCGGACGAGGCGCGGGCGGCGCTCGGCCGGGCCGCCGCGCTGATCGCGCCCGGGGCGCCGGGGCGAGCCCTGCTGGATTTCCGGCGCGGGCTGCTCGCCGAGAACCTCGCGCAGTCCCCACAGTCCGCCCGCGCGGCGTACCGGCGTGCCCACGCCGGCGCGGTCGCCCAGGGCGACCCGCTGCTGCTCTCCTTCACCTGGCGTCACCTCGCCGGGCTCGCCCTGCGCGACGGCGAGGTGGCCGAGGCGCGGCACGGGTTCGGTGAATCGCTGCGGATCCGGGAGGAGTTGGGGTATCTCGTCGGGACGGCTCCGGCGTTGGCGTCGCTCGCGGACGCGGAGGCCGAGCCGGAGGCGTCTCGGTTGCGGGCGGAGGCGGGGCGATTGTTCCGATTGCTCGGGGGCGTACCTACGTGGCTGGCCAGGCAGTTGACTCCACCCGCGGCAACGGCGTGAGGTGGCTGGGCGGCATCGGGTCGCCGGTGTCCGATCGGGGTGTCTAGTTGCTCTGGATCTGCGCCAGGAGGTCGCGGGCGAATGTTGTCACCGTCGTGCGGAGTTCCGGGTCGCGGGCGACGTAGACCACGACGGCCACGATCACGAGGAGCGTCAGGAAGCCGCGTACGCCGCCCCCGTGGCCCGCGCCGTGCGACATGGGCCGGTGCTGGTGCGGCGCGCCGGAGTGGCGGGCGTGGGCGGCGGCCATGTCGTGCATCTCGCGGTGGTGCCGCACATGGCTCTGATGGATCTGCTGATGGTGCTGCTGGGCCTGCTGGGCCTGCTGCATCGCTGTCCAGGAAGGGTCGGGCATCTCGGTGTCTCCCCCGGTTTTGGTGCGGCTTTCGCCGTGTACCGGGGGGCACGCGAGCGGGCCGGTGCGGGTTCCCGGCGGCGGCGCCTGTTGCGGGGTCCGTACGGAGCCGTGACGTCCGCCGAAGGAAGCGCACGTACCGGCTACGCGCCCGCGAAGTGCTCCCGTACGAGGGACTGCACGACCGGCAGGTCCTGGGCGGCCAGGGCTTCCAGGAGGGCGGCGTGCTCGGCGGCGTCGGCCACCAGGTCGGCGCGGCCGCGGGAGGCGGGGCCTCCGACCAGGGGCCACTGGGCGCGGCGGTGCAGGTCGTCCGCGATGCGCACCAGTTGATTGTTGCCCGCGAGGGCGAGGACCGCGCGGTGGAAGGCCCGGTCGGACTCGGCGTAGGTGGCCCGGCAACCGGAGGCCGCGGCCCGCGCCGTGGCCTCGGCGAGCGGGCGCAGCTCGGCCCAGCGCGCGGCGGGCACCGTGCGCGCGAGGCGCAGCATCACCGGGACCTCGATGAGGGTGCGGATCTCGGCGAGTTCGGCCAGCTCGCGCGTCCCGCGTTCGACGACCCGGAAGCCCCTGTTCGGTACGACCTCGACGGCGCCCTCGATCGCGAGCTGCTGCATCGCCTCCCGTACCGGCGTCGCGGACACCCCGAACCGCTCACCGAGCACGGGCGCGGAGTACACCTCGCCCGGCGCCAGCTCTCCCGCGACGAGGGCGGTGCGCAGGGCGTCGAGGATCTGTCCGCGGACGGAGGCCCGCTGGACCACGGGACGCGCGCTGTCCGCTCGTGGGCTCGGCATGGGCGGCTCGCTGTGCGTGTGCTCACCGCGGGCCGCGGGGGCGGCCAGGGAATCGCCGGCCGCGACGCCCCGCTCTCGCTCCCGGCCCACGTCCGCCGCCCGGGCCTGCGCGGGCACCCGAACTGCCGCCGTATGCGTATCCCGGGTTGTCGAGCCGGCGCAGCCGTGCTCGCCCAGGGAACCGGCCTGCTCCACGGGGTCCTCCTGGGGGCTTGGTGGGACTTGGGGGTCAATGCGGCGGTTGTTACTCGTCCGTCAAGCACCATAGGCGCACATGGCCCCAGTTCAAACCTCCGGATTTCCGGGTAAGGTAAGCCTTACCTGTCGACAATCGTGAAGCGGTGGTCCCTGAATGTCCGCTCCCGCCCTGACCGCAGGCGCCTCGGCCGACGCCGGCGCCCGCCCGGCCCCTTCGGCCGTCGCGGCCTCGTACGCCCGGTTGACCGAGGTTTTTCCCGATCTGAGCATCACGGAACTGGGCCCTCGGGACGCGCCTCCCAGTGACGGCGGCTGGGTCCCGGTCGCCCGGCTCGCGGAGGGCGGGGCCGATCTCGACACGTTTCTCGCCTGGGACGAGGAGCAGGTGATCCGGGACTACGGGCAGCGGGCACGCCCCGACGTCGTGGCGAGCTTCGGGCTGCACCGGTATGCCTGGCCGGCCTGTCTGCTGATCACCGTTCCATGGTTCCTGCAGCGCCGCGTGCCCCACTTCCCCGTGGAGCACGTCACATTCCAGCGCACCCTCGGCCGGATGGCGGTGCGGGTCGGAGAGTTCGCCTGCCTGCCGGACGACCCGGCCGCCACACTGCCCGGCGCCCGCGTCGTACCGGACGAGGATGCCTTGCGGGCCGAGGTACGGGCCGCGGTGGCCGAGCACCTGGAGCCGGTCCTCGGCGGCTTCGGCCCGCGGATGCGGCGGCGCGGCCGCGCCCTGTGGGGCATGGCGACCGACGAGGTCGTCGAGGGCCTCTGGTACGTCGCCGAACTGCTCGGCGAGGAGCAGCGCGGGATGCGCGAGCTGGAGCTGCTGCTGCCGGGGTCGACGGCGCCGTACATCGGATCCGCCGGGTTCCGTGAGCTGGCCGGCCCGAACGGGGAATCCCTGCCCACCCGGGACCGGGCGAGCTGTTGCTTCTTCTACACACTGCGCCCCGAGGACGCCTGCGGCACCTGCCCGCGCACGTGCGACGCGGACCGCATCGCCAAGTTGACTGCTGTCCCTGCCAGTTGAGACCTCCGCCGAGACCCCGTCGAGGCGACCCGTCGAGCGGACGGGTCGTCAGGTGCCCTATGATCAAGTCCGACTGAGACACCTCTCGGGCCACTCGGGTTACAGGTGGTTCACAAATTCCTCACTTTTCGCGGGAACTTTCCGCGGAACCATCCGTACGAGTAGTCTTATTCGAACTCAACTCCCGTCCCTCGTGCGGCAGTTCGAGCAGAATGTCGCCCTGCGCATCCCCTTGCACTCCCTTGGCGGCCTCTTGCCCCGAAAACCCCTGAGGGCTCACGGGCTTGGGCCACTATGGCGGGCGTTACGCCCTATCCCAATGCAAGGGACCCCAGATGAGACTGACCGACATATCGCTGAACTGGCTGCTTCCGGGCGCCGTTTTGCTCCTGGGACTGCTGGCGGCGGTGGCGGTGCTCGCGCGCGGCAAGCGATCCGGGGAGAATGCGGCAGCCGCCGAGGACTCGTGGGAGCGCAGCGAGGAGCGCCGCAGGCGTAAGGAGGCCTTCTACGGCGCGGCTTCCTATCTGCTGCTGTTCTGCTGTGCCGCCGTCGCCGCCGCCCTCTCCTTCCACGGCCTGGTCGGCTTCGGTGAGCAGAACCTCGGCCTCTCCGGCGGCTGGGAGTACCTCGTCCCGTTCGGCCTGGACGGCGCGGCCATGTTCTGCTCCGTGCTCGCGGTGCGCGAGGCCAGCCACGGTGACGCGGCGCTCGGCTCCCGGATACTCGTGTGGACCTTCGCGGGCGCGGCGGCCTGGTTCAACTGGGTGCACGCGCCCCGGGGCCTCTCCCACGAGGGCGCCCCGCACTTCTTCGCCGGAATGTCCCTGTCGGCCGCGGTGCTGTTCGACCGCGCACTGAAGCAGACCCGCCGTGCCGCACTGCGGGAGCAGGGCCTGGTCCCGCGTCCGCTGCCGCAGATCCGTATCGTCCGCTGGCTGCGCGCGCCCCGTGAGACGTTCAGCGCCTGGTCGTTGATGCTGCTGGAGAACGTCCGCACCCTTGACGAGGCCGTGGACGAGGTCCGCGAGGACCGTCGCCAGAAGGAGCAGACCCGACTGCGCCGCCGGAACGAGGAGCGGGTCGAGCGGGCGCACCTCAAGGCGCTCAGCCGAGGCCACCGGGGCCTGCCCGGGCGCGGCGGCGGTCGCCGGGAACTGGAGACGACCGTGGAGCGGGCGCCGGCCCAGTCCACTGCGGAGCCTGCCATATCGGCACCGGAGCAGCTGCCCGTACCCTCGCGGCCCTCCCTTCAGCCCGTCCGCAAGAGCACTGACCCGATCACCGTCGACCTCACCGCGGAGGACGACACCATGGCTCTGCCCAGGCTCGACTCCCTGGAGCGCAAGCTCAAGGACCTGGAGCAGCAGTTCGGCTGAGCCTGGAGCCGCGAGGCTCGAGCCCGGGGTGGTCCGGCCGTGAACCGAACCGGCCGGACCCGGACAGGAATTGCCCCGACAGGATTACGGCGGCACGGTGACTACACCGTGCCGCCGTCCAGTTCGAACCACACCGCCTTGCCCACGCCGTGGGTCCGCACACCCCACGCGTCGGCGAGGGACTGTACGAGAACGAGGCCTCTGCCATGCGTACCGTCGTCGGCGTTCGGTACCCGCAGCCTGGGCCTGCGTCCCACGAAATCCCTTACTTCCACACGGAGTCCGCGGGGTCCGACGGTCGCTGTCAGAACCGCGTCGTGGTCGGTGTGGATGAGTGCGTTGGTGACAATCTCACTGGTCAGTAACTCGGCTATCTCGGACTTCTCCGGTTTCCCCCAGTGCCGTAAGAGTTCTCTCAGCGCTCTGCGGGCCTCGGGCACCGCCCGCAGATCCGCCCGTCCCAGCGTGCGCCTGAGCTGCGGAGCAGCCGGCTGACCCTTCACGTTGTCGGACACTTCCCCCATTACCTTTGCCGAGGAGGCCCCAATGGCCACGGGACCACCCCCTCGAACCTGCCTCTTCATGACCCCCGCCTGCATGCCGATGTCGGTTCCCCTCCTGATCGAACATGTTCACGAGAATCCATGCCCCATCGGGCACGCGCCAGTCATCTCGAATCGTCAACCCTCGGCCGTACGCCAGGAAAAGCGCCGCGTCGTGACGGGGTGGTGGCCTCACGCGCGAAATCGGCCACGCTCCGGGGAGTCGACAAGCACGGTCGCCCCTCCCGAGCGTGACGTGCGTACGGAGCCGGTACGTACCTGATCACCGCCGTCGAGGAAACGGTGCGGCCGGCCTCGGAGCACAGGTCGGGGTACGTCGCCGCCTCCGCCCTGCTTGCGTCGGTGAACGCCCGAGCAGTGGGGCGCGGTCGCCCAATGCGACGGAAAACCGTGGCCCCCGGAGCAGGACATCACCTGCCCGGGGGCCACGAGCCGTTCACCGGTACATGGTTGCCACAAGCCGCAGCCGCCGACCGGCGGCCGGCGGCCGTTCTGTGTCAGTCGGAATCAGCGTCGCAGGGCCAGGTCGTTGCGAGCCAGCTTGACCGCGGCAAGAAACGCAGCGAACACCGTGGTGAACAGGTTGATCGTCATCAGCGTCTCGGTGAGCGCGTCCCCGTTCCAGCTGACCCCGGCACCGTCCTTGACCATGCCCTCGGAGGCGCCGATGAAGTAGGGAATCGAGCTCAGCCCCAGCGCCGCGTAGAAGAGCACGTTCTGCGCCAACACCCCGCGCCCCTCGGTCTGCACCGACACCGAGCCCGACGCCGGCTGACGCTTCATCAAATACAGCGCGAAGATCTGGAAGTAGAGGTAGGTGACGAACCACCAGCCCAAGTAGTTGGTGTACGGCACACCGAACACCCCGCCGCCCTCTTCCCAGATCCAGACCTCCTTCACGGTGGCGGCGATCGAGTCGACGCCGAGGTCGAACATGGTCATCAGCGCCGCGGCCACCATCGGCAGCGCCACCACCTCGACCCGGCCGGCGAGCGACCCGGACGAGCCGCTCAGACGGCTGTCCGCCTCGTCGAGCAAGGTGTTGGCCACCTGCCAGCAGATATAGCCCAGACCGAAGTAGATCGGTCCGATCTCAAGGGGCACATGAATCAGCTGCGGAGACCCCGTGTAGTGGTACTCGCCGAACGGGAACCCGGTGGCAACGCTCAGGTTCTCGAAGAAGTTGCTCACCACCAGGGTCACGATCAGAAAGAACAGCAGCGTCCGCCACCCGTATCTCCGCACCCCGTGGATCAGCGCGAACGGGACCGACAACAGCAGCACCGGCACCGTGACGTGTGTCCCGGTCAGCGGTACGGTGAGGCCCACTACTGCGGCGATGGCTGCCAGCAGCCAGAGGACGCGGTTCCAGGCGTTCATTGTGATTCTCCTGTGATAATAAGTTCAGTTGCCGCCGCGGCGCACAGTGCCAGGGTGTGGTGGAAGCGCTCCACCTCGGAGTGCGGCCAGTCGGTGGGGTCCGCAGGTTCGGGTGCGTCGGGGACGGCACGGCGGTGCCCGGTGACCACTCGGGACGCCCAGGCGCTGGTGGACTGGCGGCCGTAGAGCTCCAGCGGCCCAGCCAGGTCAACCACAGCACCGGAGCCCATGCTCACCAGTGAAAACCGGTCGCGCCGGCGCCGGGCGCGTTGAAGGTATGTGCCGATATCGACCTCACGGCTCTCGATGCGCTTCACCAGAGCCTGCCGAGAATCGGTCTGATTGTCAGACACCGTCATCTCAGTCAATTCATCCTCGCCGGAGCCGTCGCCCCGATGGTTTGCCAGCGGCCCCCGCAGCCCTCGACCGTGTCATCGGAACCGGTCAGAAGCTGGTGCAGACGGATCCGCTCGACGAACTCGGGACGCGGATCGACCACGGTCACCGGCACACCATCGCGCCGAGCCAGGCTGCCGGCCCGCCGTCACGCCCCCGTACCCGCCGCCAGCAACCACCGCGCTCGGCGTTCCCGCTCATCAGCTCTCCCATGTAGTGGACTCGGCCTCAAGACACCAGCCACCCCTCCGCCGTAACAGCCCGCGGATGAGACGTAGCCCACACCGGACGCAACGGAACGCCGTCCCTTTCCTCGGGCGGCAGTTGGGCATGAGTGTGCTCAGACGGTCATCAGAGGCCACCGCCGACAGGCCGTAGGGCGGCCTGCTTGCGGCCACCGCCGTCGCCGGCGGAGCTGGACGAGCTGGATGAAGGCCGACGGCTCGCCCGGCACGCGAGCCTGCTCACGGATCACACTCCTGCCAGTCGTGCGGAGGCCGCCGCTTCCGATACGTCGACTCCTGTGCGCAGGGAGGTGCACGATGCGGGGATCGCGGACGCTCGGTCCATCTACCGATTCTCGGCTGCCGATCCGGCCGTACTCGACGAGGCCGCGGGGCCGCGGGGCCGCGGGGCCGCCCTACGGTCGTGGCACGTTGCGCAGATTGGAGCGTGCCATCTGCACCATCCGCCCGACGCCGCCGTCAAGGACCATCTTGGATGCCGACAGGGCGAACCCTGTCACCATCTCCGCGCTGATCTTCGGCGGGATGGACAGGGCGTTGGGGTCGGTGACGATGTCGACGAGGGCCGGGCCCTTGTGCTTGAAGGCCTCCTTCAGGGCACCGGCGAGCTGCTTGGGCTTCTCGACCCGGACCCCGTAGGCACCGCAGGCACGGGCCACGGCGGCGAAGTCGGGGTTGTTGTTCGTGGTCCCGTACGAGGGCAGCCCGGAGACCAGCATCTCCAACTCGACCATTCCCAAAGAGGAGTTGTTGAAGAGGACGACCTTCACCGGCAGGTCGTACTGGACGAGGGTGAGGAAGTCGCCCATCAGCATGGAGAATCCGCCGTCGCCCGACATCGAGACGACCTGCCGGTCCCGGTCGGTGAACTGGGCGCCGATCGCCATCGGCAGCGCGTTCGCCATCGAGCCGTGCGAGAACGAACCGATGATGCGGCGGCGGCCGTTGGGCGAGATGTAGCGGGCCGCCCACACATTGCACATTCCGGTGTCGACAGTGAAGACCGCGTCCTCGTCGGCGAGTTCGTCGACGACCGAGGCCACGTACTCGGGGTGGATCGGGATGTGCTTCTCGACCTTCCTCGTGTACGCCTTGACGACCCCTTCGAGCGCGTCGGCGTGCTTCTTCAGCATCTTGTCGAGGAAGCGACGGTTGTCCTTGGGCAGCACCCGCGGGGTGAGGCAGCGCAGGGTCTCCTTCACATCACCCCAGACCGCCAGGTCCAACTTCGAGCGGCGGCCCAGGCGTTCGGGACGGACGTCGACCTGGACGATCTTCACGTCGTCAGGGAGGAAGGCGCTGTACGGGAAGTCGGTGCCGAGCAGGATGAGCAGGTCGCACTCGTGGGTGGCCTCGTAGGCGGCGCCGTAGCCGAGCAGACCGCTCATCCCGACGTCGTACGGGTTGTCGTACTGGATCCACTCCTTGCCCCGCAGTGCGTGCCCCACCGGGGACTTGATCTTCTGGGCGAACTCCATCACCTCGGTGTGCGCGCCCGCCGTGCCGCTGCCGCAGAAGAGGGTGACCTTGTCGGCCTCGTCGATCATCGCGACGAGCTTGTCGATCTCGGTGTCGCCGGGGCGGACGGTGGGCCGGGAGGTGACGAGGGCGGTCTCGAGGGCTTTGTCCGGGGCGGGCTCGGAGGCGATGTCGCCGGGGAGAGAGACGACGCTGACTCCCGACTGGCCCACCGCGTGCTGGATGGCGGTCTGCAGCAGCCTCGGCATCTGCTTCGGGTTGGAGATCATCTCGTTGTAGTGACTGCACTCGCGGAAGAGCTGGTCCGGGTGGGTCTCCTGGAAGTAGCCGAGGCCGATCTCGCTGGAGGGGATGTGCGAGGCGAGGGCGAGGACCGGGGCCATGGAACGGTGGGCGTCGTACAGGCCGTTGATGAGGTGGAGGTTGCCGGGCCCGCAGGAGCCGGCGCAGGCGGTGAGCTTGCCGGTGATCTGGGCCTCCGCGCCCGCGGCGAAGGCGGCGGTCTCCTCGTGGCGGACATGGATCCAGTCGATCGCGGAATTGCGCCGGATCGCGTCCACGACCGGATTGAGACTGTCGCCGACCACGCCGTACAGACGCTTGACGCCCGCGCGGACAAGGATGTCGACAAACTGCTCGGCGACGTTCTGCTTGGCCATGCTTCACGCACCCCTTTGCGATCCCGGGATCCCCTGGGCTCATCCCTGTGGGTCCATCCCTTGCGTCCGTCCCTGGGGTCCATGAATTCACAGGGTGCGCGGTTACGCCTCCCAAACGGCCGCGGCGGTCCGATCATCGGCGTAGCCCTTGACCCTCACCTGGGTGTCGGCGAGGAACGCGGCGAGACCCGGCGGCTCGCCCGCCGACCACCGCGTCGTCAGGTGCGCGGCGAGCTGCGGCTCACCGCGCAGCGGCTCCGCGAGGCCACCGGTGCACAGCAGGAGCGTGTCCCCCGGACGGGCGACGGAGGCACGGAAGCGGAAGGGATCGCGGGCGGGTTCGGGGGCGGGTTCGTACGGGCTCGGGGGCGTCGTGATTCCCAGGTCCATGGTGAACCGGTCGCCCTCGGGAGTCTCGTGGGGCAGCGATCCGAAACCGACCACGGCCTCACCGGTGGTCTCCGTGACCCGCGGCTCGATGTCCTGCCACTCTCCGTCCCGCAACCGGAACAGGCCGCCCGCTCCGACGCCGAAGAACACGCGGGTGCGGCACTCGGGGTCCGCGATGAACAGCAGGCAGCGCAGACTGGCTGTGTACTCCTCGGGCTCGATGCCCTGCTCGGCGGCGCTCGCGCGCAGCTTGCCGAGGCTGCGGTCGGTGAGCCGGTGCAGCCCCGACTTCAGATCCCCGCGCCGGGCCGCCCGGATGTCCTCGGCCAGCCGCGCGTGGCTGCGGCCCACGGCCCGTCCGATCCACTGGCACGCCTCGGCTGCCGCCCGGTGCGCGCCGGGTGTCGCCCGGGCCCCGGTCGCCATCGCCACCAGCACCAGCGCCTGCTCCCCCGCCCCGAAACGGGCGGTGAGCAGCGCGTCCCGGCGCGGCTCGCCCCGGTACCGCGCGGAGTCCCCGCGCACGGAGACCGCCCGCAGTGTGCCGGCCCCGTAACGCGCCCCGTCCAGCACGGTGTCGGCGACCAGGTCGTCGAGGTCGTCCGGGTCGGCGGGAGGGAGAGCGGTGGGTTCGGCGTCGTAGGTGGGCGGTCCTGAGCCGACGTAGTCGACGGCGGGTGGCTGGCGGGAGACGGTGAGGACGGATTCGCGGGGCACGAGGGCGGGGAGGAGGGGGAGGTCGGGACGGGTGGAGGGTGAGGGGCCGTCCGGGGCGGGAAGGGCGTACGGGGGCGGCGCGGATACCCCGGACGAGGCATCACGCGGGGCTGCCGTGCCGGCCGAGGCGCTGACGCGCGGGGCGTCGGGAGGCGGGACATCATCGCGCGGGGAGTCGGTGCGCGAGGAGTCAGTGCGCGCGGAGTCAGTGCGCGCGGAATCGGTGCGCGCGGAATCGGTGCGCGAGGAGTCGCCGCGCAGGGCGTCGCGGCGCGGGGAATCGGGGCGCGGGGAATCGGGGCGCGGGGCGACGGTGCCGGAGGCGTCGGTGCGCCGGGGGACGGCGCCCGGCGGGGCATCGCTCGGGGGCGCTGTGGGAGGCGGGGCGGCGGTCGAAGCGTCAGGCGGGGCCGTTGTCGGCCGCGGAGACGTTGTCGGCCGCGGCGGTGCGTCGGCCGGAGTCCAGGGCGCGGGCCCGGGCGCGACGGGCGACTCCGTGGGCGTAAGGCCGCGGGGGTTCTCTGCGCGGAACCCCGGCGGTGTCGGCCCCGGCGGGAAGGTCCCGGGGGCCGACAGATCGGGGGCCGACAGATCGGGGCGCGAGGGATCGGGGCGCGAGGGCTCCCAGGGCGCGGGCTGCCGTGCGGGGCCACCGCGCTGCGGCGGGCCGGTACTCGCCCCTGGGACGTCACCGCGTGGTGGATGCCCGAGGCGTGGTTCCGGCGGTTCATCGCGCTCCCGGCGCCCGAGGCTCCGGCTCGGCCCGTCGCCAAACGGCGTCGCGCCGGGCCAGGGCCCGGAGATACCGGAGGCAACGCCCCGCTGCTCCGGGACGGCGGGCGGCTCCGCCGGCGGAGGCGGCACGTCGCGCTCGGGCGGCTCCACCCCCGGGGCGGCCCCCGGCCCCACCGTTCCCGCGGCCGACGCGAACCGGTCGTCGAGGGAATCGGCCACGGCCGCGGGCCCCGTGTCCTCGGTGGAGTCGTCGTACAACTGCCCCCACCAGTCGTCCTCATGACCGGTGGGCCTCTCCCCCTGATGGCTCATGCCCCCAATTGTCCACCCCGGGAGCCGGATGAAAACGGGGCATCCGGAAAATCCGGCCAGGAGACTGGGAGTCGAACGGCGTGTCGGATGGCGCATCGAACGGCGATGCGAATGCAGGA
Source organism: Streptomyces sp. NPDC048275 (assembly GCF_040652275.1). NCBI lineage: Bacteria > Bacillati > Actinomycetota > Actinomycetes > Kitasatosporales > Streptomycetaceae > Streptomyces > Streptomyces sp. NPDC048275. The sequence goes on along the minus strand of NZ_JBEZLR010000138.1, from coordinate 1,469 downwards.
GGCCGAAAGAGTACGCCCGAAGAACGGCACGGAAGAAACCGCCGGGCGGTCCCACCCCCCACGGGAGAACCGCCCGGCGGCGCCGAGGTGACCGGGGCCCGGCGCGCGTCGTGGACCCGGGTCACGGTCTGGACGGCCGAGTTGGCATCGGCCGGTTCGGCCTTGAGTGTGACCTGCTTTCCTGGGGGTCCGCTGTGGATGAACGGTCCCGGCGAGGTCGCATCCGCCCAGGCCGATACAGCCCAAGCAGGGCATTACAGGCGGCGATTGATACTGCGGTGATGTGAGCTTGTCAGAGTGACGGGTGCTGCGGCGATGATGTGCCAGGCGGGTTTGCGCCATGGCCGATCTCCGCCACGGACCGGCCGAAACGGAACAGGGAGAGGGACATCGCCGCATGCTGGGAGCGATAGGTCTGGACGAGACGCACGAGTCGGCGTACCGCGCGCTGGTGTCCGTGGGCGCCGCGGATGTGCCCGATCTCGCGCGCCGGCTCACGCTCGGCGAGTACGACACCGAGCGCGCCCTGCGCCGGCTCGAACGGCACGGTCTCGCGGCCCAGTCGTCGGCCCGCCCCGGACGCTGGGTCGCGGCGCCGCCCGGCGTCGCCCTCGGCGCGCTGCTCACCCAGCAGCGGCACGAACTGGAGAAGGCCGAGCTGGCCGCCGCGCTGCTCGCCGAGGAATACCGCGCCCAGGCCACCGAGCCCGCCGTGCACGACCTGGTCGAGGTGGTCATCGGCGCGGCGGCGGTCGCACAGCGGTTCCTGCAGCTCCAGCTCGGCGCGAGCGACGAGGTGTGCGCGCTGGTCACCGGGACTCCGATGGTGGTCTCCGGGGTGGACAACGAGGCCGAGGAACAGGCCGCCGGGCGGGGCGTCCACTACCGCGTGGTGCTGGAACGCGCCGTCCTCGACCAGCCCACCGGGATCACCGAGCTGTCCGCCGCTCTCAGCCGCGACGAGCAGGTGCGGGTCGTGGACGAGGTGCCGACCAAGCTGGTGATCGCCGACCGGACGCTCGCGATGGTGCCGCTCACCTCGCACACCGCGGAACCCGCCGCGCTGGTCGTACACGCGAGCGGACTGCTCGAGCTGCTGTCGGGCCTGTTCGAATCGGTGTGGCGGGACGCGCTGCCGCTGCGGCTGGGCAGCGCCGGCGTGCGGGAACAGGAGCCGGACGGCCCGGACAGCACCGACCTGGAGATCCTCTCCTTGCTGCTCGCCGGGCTGACCGACGCCAGCGTCGCCAAGCAGCTCGACCTGGGCCTGAGGACCGTACAGCGCCGGGTGAAGCGGCTGATGGAGCTGACGGGCGTCACCACCCGGCTGCAGCTGGGCTGGCACACCTACGAGAAGGGCTGGGTGGCGCGGGACTGAGACCGACCGGCAATGGGAGGGTGGGAGAAGGAGCGGGGTCTGGTGCGTGCAGCTGCAAGGCGGAGGAGGGAGTGATGGCGGAGCCATCGCG
>NZ_JBEZLR010000137.1:0-23497 GCF_040652275.1 Streptomyces sp. NPDC048275 | reverse complement strand
GATCTGGGCCGGCTGCCGGCCTGGTATGCCCGTCATCCGGAAGGGGCGGGCGGGCCGCGGCTGGTGAACATGTACGGCATCACGGAGACCACCGTGCACGTCACTCACCGCCTGCTGGACGAGGAGACCGTCAGCGGGCAGGGCGCGAGTCTGATCGGTGAGCCGATCCCGGACCTGCGCCTGTATGTCCTGGACACGGCACTGCAGCCCGTCCCGGCCGGAGTGGCGGGGGAGATGTATGCGGCCGGTCCGGGACTGGCCCGCGGTTACCTCAATCGTCCCGGCCTGTCCGCGGAGCGTTTCGTGGCCGATCCGTTCGGCCCGTCGGGTGCCCGTATGTACCGCACCGGTGACCTGGCCCGTCACCTGCCCGACGGCGAACTCGAATACCTCGGCCGCGCGGATGACCAGGTCAAGGTCCGTGGGTTCCGCATCGAACTCGGCGAGATCGAATCGCATCTGACCGTCCACGAGGCCGTGAACCAGGCCGCCGTGATCGTCCGCGACGATCGCCTGATCGCCTACACCACCGGCACCGCCACCACGCCGGCGGAGGAGTTGCGTCGGCACCTGACCGCCGCCCTGCCGGCACACATGATCCCTACCGCGTTCGTCACCCTCGACGCGCTCCCGCTGACCGGCAACGGCAAACTCGACCGCAAGGCCCTCCCCGCCCCCGACACCACCACCAACCCCACCACCGGCCGGGCCCCGCGCACCGCGCAGGAAGAAATCCTCTGCCACCTGTTCGCCGACACCCTCGGCCTCGACCACATAGGCATCGACGACAGCTTCTTCGATCTGGGTGGACACTCCCTGCTCGCCACCCGCCTCGTCTCCCGCATCCGCACCACCCTCAACACAGAACTCTCCGTCAAAGACCTCTTCGACAACCCCACCATCACCACCCTCACCCGCACCCTCACCACCACCCCCACCGCCCGCACCCCCCTCACCCCCCAACCCCGTCCCGACCGCATCCCCCTCTCCCACGCCCAACGCCGCCTCTGGTTCCTGCAGAAGCTGGACCAGGCCTCGTACCTGTACAACATCTCCACCGCGGTACGGCTGCACGGCACGCTCGACCACGAGGCGCTGCGGCAGGCACTGCACGACGTGACGAGCCGGCACGAGAGCCTGCGGACCGTGTTCGCGGAGAGCGCGGAGAACGCAGAGGAAACAGGGGGCACAGAGGGCGCGCATCAGGTCGTCCTGGACGCCGAGCAGGCCCGCCCGGAGCTGATCGTGGTGCCGGTCACCGAGGAGGAGCTGGCCGAGCGGGCCACGGAGGCGACCCGGTACGAGTTCGACCTCACGGCCGAACTCCCGCTCCGCGTCTGGTCGTTCGAGCTCTCCTCGGATGAGCACGTCCTCCTGGTGGTGCTGCACCACATCGCGGGCGACGGCTGGTCGATGGGTCCGCTGGCCCGCGACCTGGCCGCCGCGTACGGGGCGCGGCTGGAGGGTCGCGCACCCGAGTGGGAGCCGCTGGCGGCGCAGTACCCGGACTTCGCGTTGTGGCAGCGGAAGGTGCTCGGCTCCGAGGACGACCCCGAGTCCCCCATCTCGCGCCAACTCGCCTACTGGCGGCGCACCTTGGCCGACCTGCCGGCCGAGCTGGAGATCCCCGCGGACCGCAGCCGCCCCGCCCTCCCCTCGTTCCGCGGCGACACCGTCGCATTCGACATCCCCGCCGAGCTGCACGCCGCCGCACGCACCTTGGCCGCTGGCCGGAACGTCACCGTCTTCATGGTCGTGCAGGCGGCCCTCGCCACCCTGCTGTCCCGGATCGGGGCCGGCACCGACATCCCTCTGGGCACACCGGTCGCCGGACGCACCGAGTCCGCGGTGGAGGACCTCGTCGGGTTCTTCGTCAACACCATGGTGCTGCGCACCGACGTGTCCGGGAACCCTCGCTTCCGCGAACTCCTCGACCGGGTCCGCCGTACGGACCTGGAGGCGTTCGCGCACCAGGACGTGCCCTTCGAGCGGCTCGTCGAGGTCCTCAACCCGGAGCGGGCGCTGGCCCGCCACCCCCTCTTCCAGACCGCGTTCAGCTGGAACAACGCGGGCGTCGCACTGGATCTGCCGGGCCTGACACCCGCCGGTCAGCAGGTACGCGCGGGCACGGCGAAGTTCGACCTGAACTTCGCGATGGCCGAGCACCACACCGCGGACGGCGAACCGGCGGGCATCCTCGGGCAGGCCGAGTACAGCCTCGATCTGTTCGACCGGGAGACGGTCGCGGACCTGACGGACCGGCTGGTGCGGCTGCTGGCCGCCGCGGTCGCGGAACCCGACCGCAGGATCGACGAGTTCGAGCTGCTTTCGGCCACCGAGTTGCGGCGGGTCGTCGACGACTGGAACGCCACCGCGGCACCCGCGCCCGTCGTGTCCCTGCCGGAGCTGTTCGCGGCACAGGCAGAGCGCACTCCGGACGCCGTGGCCGTGGAGTGCGGCGGGACCCGGTGGACGTACGCCGAGCTGAGCGCACGGGCGGACCGTCTGGCGGAGCACCTCACGGACCTGGGGGTGCGGGCGGAGACGCCGGTCGCGCTGCTCATGGAACGCTCGGCGGATCTCGTGGCGGTCATGCTCGCGGTGGTGCGGGCGGGCGGTGTGTACGTACCGCTGCACACCGGCTACCCGACGGCACGGATGCGCGCGGTGCTCGCCGAGGCCGGTGCGCCGGTGCTGGTCACTCATCGGGCGATGGCCGAGCACGAGTTGGTGGCCGAGCAACAGACCGCCGGAGTCGCGCTCCTGATCGCCGACGAAGAGCCGAAGCCCGCGCAGGACTCCCACGAAAACCCGGAACCCGCTCACCCCACCACCGAGAACCCGGAACCCGCACACCGCTCCGCCAACCCTGCGCCCCGCGCCGTGCAGCCGGACCGCCTCGCCTACGTGATGTACACGTCCGGTTCGACCGGAACCCCCAAGGGCGTGGCCGTCACCCACCGGGACGTGGCGGACCTCGCCCTGGACCGCGGCTGGGGCGTCGGCGAGGGCGACCGTGTCCTGATGCACGCGCCGCACGCGTTCGACATCTCCGTGTACGAGATCTGGGTTCCGCTCCTTCGTGGGGCCCGGGTGGTGATCGCGCCGCCGGGCGCCCTGGACGCGGCGGTCCTGGACGGCCTGGTACGGGAGCGGGGCATCACCCATCTGCATCTGACGGCCGGCCTCTTCCGGGCCATGGCCGAGGATCCCGCGGACTCCTTCGGTCTCGTACGCGAAGTCCTCACCGGCGGTGACGTGGTGCCCGCGAGCGCGGTGGAGCGGGTACTGGAGGCCAACCCCGGGACGACCGTGCGCCATCTCTACGGCCCTACGGAGATCACGCTGTGCGCCACAGCCCACGCAGTCCGGGCGCCGTACCACGCGCCGGACGGTCTGCCGCTGGGGCGTCCTTTGGACAACACCCGCGTCTACGTCCTGGATGCGAGGCTGCGTCCGGTGCCGGTCGGAGTCACGGGCGAGCTGTTCATCGCGGGTGCCGGTCTGGCCCGCGGCTATGCGCACCGCCCCGGTCAGACGGCGGAACGCTTCGTGGCCGACCCGTTGGGCGGGCCCGGCACGCGGATGTACCGCACCGGCGACCTGGTGCGATGGAACCGCCGGGGGCAGCTGGAGTTCGTCGGCCGGGCCGACGACCAGGTCAAGATCCGCGGTTTCCGGGTGGAGCCCGCGGAGGTGGAGAACGTCATCGCCCGGGCGCCCGGCGTCGCGCAGGCCGCGGTGGTGGTACGGGAGGACGTCCCCGGTGACAAACGGCTCGTGGCCTACGTCGTTGCGGCGGCGGAGCCCCGGCCGACCGAGGCGGGACTGCGTGACCGCGTGGCCGGCGTACTGCCCGAGTACATGGTTCCGGCCGTGGTCCTCATCGACTCCCTGCCACTGACCCCGAACGGCAAACTGGACCGCGAGGCGCTGCCCGCACCGCGTCACAGCGGCGACGGACGCGGGGCGGCCGTGACACCTCAGGAGCAGATCCTGTGCGGGCTGTTCGCGCAGGCGCTGGGCGTGGAGCGGGTCGGCACCGAGGAGAGTTTCTTCGCGCTCGGCGGACATTCGCTGCTCGCCACCCAGCTCATCGCCGGTATCCGCAGGACACTGGGCCTGCGCGTGTCGATCCGGGACCTCTTCCAGGCACCCACGGTCGCGGGCCTGCTCAAGCAGCTGGACGCGGAGGGCAGCAAGGACTCGTTCTCGGTGCTGCTGCCACTGCGGGCGGGCGGCGATCTCACCCCGCTGTTCTGCTTCCACCCGGCCCTCGGCCTCGGCTGGTGCTACGGCCGGCTCGCCGCGCATCTGCCGGGCGCGCTGCCGGTGTACGCGCTCCAGGCGCGCGGCCTGCTCGGCCAGGACGCCCCCGCCGGGACCCTGGACGCGATGATCGACGACTACTGCGCACAGATCCGCGAGGTCCAGCCCGAGGGCCCGTACCGGCTTCTCGGCTGGTCCATGGGCGGGCTGCTCGCGCACCGGGTCGCGACCCGGCTGCAGGAAGCGGGGCAGCGCGTCGACGTCCTGGCGATCGTCGACGCCTATCCGGTGGCTTCGACCCGGGAGGACTGGGACTCGGCGGAGATGCTCGCGCAGATCGGCAAGGATCTCGGCTTCGATGTCGCACACGTGCGGCCCGACCAGGAGGAGAAGGTTCTCGCGGATCTGCGGGCCAAGGGCCATCCGCTGGGGCATCTGCCGGGCGGCGACATCGGTGCGGCGGTCCGTGTATATGTCAACAGTTCCCGTCTGACGCGGAATCTGCGACCGGACGTGTTCGCCGGCGATGTCCTGTTCTTCTCCTCCGGAACCTCGTTCACCAGGGACGACCCCACGTACAACGCCGCCAGGTGGGAGCCGTACGTCTCCGGCGAGATCACCCAGCACGTCATCGACGAGCTCCACGAGGACCTGTTGATCGAGCCGACCTCGGTCACGACGATCGCCGAGGTCCTCACCAAGTACCTGCGGACCGCCGGACAACCACGGCGGTAGCGGAAACAGAAGCACACCGAAATACCCGAAAAGCAATCACGCTGAGCAACCAAGCCAAGCAATCCACGTAAGGAAAGGAAACACCGTGAGCAACCCCTTCGAGGACCCGGAAGCCACCTACGTCGTGCTGGTCAACGACGAGGGACAGCACTCCCTTTGGCCGTCCTTCGCGGAGGTGCCGGCGGGCTGGTCGGTCATCGTGCCGGAGACGGACCGGCAGGCCTGCCTGGACTACATCAACGAGAACTGGACCGACATGCGGCCCAAGAGCCTCGTAGCGGCGATGGCGGCTGCCGGGCAGGACCCCACCACTTGAGCGGCGAGGCCATGATCAGGGCCGTCGGCGTCCGCAAGAGCTTCGGCGAGGTCCACGCCCTCAACGGCGTGGACGTCGAAGTGGAGCGGGGCCGGGTGCTGGGGCTGCTCGGCCACAACGGAGCCGGCAAGACGAGCTTGGTGAACATCCTCTCCACGGTCTCGCCGGCCACCGCCGGAACGGTCACCGTGGCCGGTTACGACGTGGCGTCCCAGGGCGCCGAGGTCCGCACCCGGATCGGCGTGACCGGGCAGTTCGCCTCGGTGGACGAGTATTTGACCGGGTTCCGCAACCTCGTCCTCATCGGCCGGCTCCTCGGCGCGGGGCGGCGCGAGGCGGCGGCACGGGCCACCGAGCTGCTCGAACTGTTCGAGCTGACGGGCGCCGCCCACCAGCCTTCCGGCACCTACTCCGGCGGAATGCGCAGACGGCTCGATCTGGCGGCCAGCCTGGTCGGCCGGCCGGACGTGCTGTTCCTCGACGAGCCGACGACCGGGCTCGACCCGGCTACCCGGATCGCGCTGTGGGAGACGGTCGAGAAGCTGGTGGCGGAGGGTACGACCGTACTGCTCACCACCCAGTACCTGGATGAGGCCGACCGGCTCGCCGACTGGATCACCGTGCTGTCAAAAGGCAGGGTCGTCGCATCGGACACCTCCGACCGGCTCAAGGCCGAACTGGGGCACCGGGCGGTGCAGGTGGTGCTCACGGACACGGCCGACATCGGCGTGGCGGCTGCCGCGCTCACCGCCGCCGGATTCCGCCCGAGGGCCGACCCGGAGCGGCGCGCGCTGTCCACCCGCGTGGACTCGTCGGCCGCCGTCACAGGCGTCGTACGAGCGCTGGACTCCGTCGGTATGGAGGCCGTCGAACTCACCGTCAAGGAGCCCTCCCTGGACGACGTCTACCTGGCACTCACCCAGTCCCCCGCTGCCGCAGACGACGCGGCCTGATTTCACAGGAGTTCTGTTGGCCATCCAAGAACGCACGTTGGAGGAGGTGACGGACCGCGCGGACGCCTCGACCGGCACAAAGTGGCGTGGGGGCAAGCCCACCGCCCAGCTGTGGGTGCTGACCGGGCGCCAGATCCGCTCCATGTACGGCGACCGGCGTCTCGCGGTGTTCAGTCTGATGCAGCCCGTGATCATGCTGCTTCTGCTGAGTGAGATCTTCGGCAGCATGGCCGACCCCGACGACTTCCCGCACGGCGTGCGCTACATCGACTACGTGGTGCCCGCTCTGCTGGTCACCACCGGTATCGGTTCGGCGCAGGGTGCGGGGGTGGGGCTGGTCAGGGACATGGACAACGGCATGGTGGCCCGGTTCCGGGTGCTGCCCACCAACCTCTTCCTGGTGCTCGTGGCCCGCTCCGTGGCCGACCTGCTCCGCGTGTTCACCGAGTTGGCCGTACTGCTGGCCGTCGGTGCCGTCCTGTTGGACTTCCGTCCGTCCGGGGGTGTTCCGGGCACACTCGCGGCTCTTTTCCTCACCCTGTTCGTCATCTGGTCACTGATCTGGGGATTCATCGCTCTCGCGGCATGGCTGCGCAGTGTGGAGCTGATGTCGAGCCTCGCGGTCCTGGTGATGTTCCCGCTGATGTTCGCCTCGAGCGCGTTCGTCCCGTTGGCCGCCCTCCCGGAGTGGCTGCGCACGGTGGCACATCTCAACCCCGTTACGTACGCGGTCGACGCCGCCCGCCGCCTCGCGCTGGGCTGGGATCCCGGGTGGAGCGTCCTCGGAGCGCTCGCCACCAGCGCCGCGCTCATGGCCCTGGCGATGTACGTCGCCGGCCGTTCCTTCAAACGGCCACCGAACGAGTGACCGGTGACAGAGGAATGCCGCGATGCCGACTCCGGTGAAGGAGCCGCGCACCTCGGCATTCACTGTGTTTGAATCACTAGCCTCCTCAGCGTCCTCCGCCACCGCCGCCGCCGTGGCCTCCGCCACCGCCGCCGCCGTGACCTCCACCGCCACCGCCGTGGCCTCCGCCACCGCCGCCGTGGCCTCCGCCACCGCCGCCGTGGCCTCCGCCGTCGCCGTGGCCGCCGCCGCCGCGTCCGTTGTCACCGCCGCCGCGTCCGTTGTCACCGCCGCGTCCGTTGTCGTGGTCGCCGCCGCGTCCGTTGTCGTGGTCGCCGTAGCCGTTGTCGTCGTCGTTGTTGTAACCGCGGTCGTATCCTCGGCCGTTGTCGCAGTCGTTGTCCCACCAGCCGTAGTCGCAGTCGCGGCTGTAGCTGGAGTCGTGCGTCGGGGCAGACGCCGAGGCCGTGCCCGCCGCGCCGATCGCGGCGCCACCGGCCATCAGAACGCCAGCAGCGGACACCGCGAACAGACGCTTCACGCGCTGTGATCGCATGGGTATACCTTTCCTTCCATCGTCTCGCGCGACTCTCGACGTCGCGGGACATATGGCCGCGCCCGCAAGGGGGCAATGTGCGGCGCGGTCGTAGCGTCGCCGCATGACTATGAGAGGCACGTCTGGGCCGCCGTCGCCGCCCTGACTCCGCGTAAGGTTGCGCGGGCGGGGCTACGGTCGCGGTCCCTGCTCTGTCAGGAACCTCGCCGGCCGGGGGGGCGTGCCCCGGGTTGCGGCTCTCACTTGTAGACGCTAGTCCCCCATTCGCCGCTTGGCATCTTGAGTGGGCAACCAGTTTGCGCAACCGCACCGCGCGACTCCCCGCCCCTCCACCACACGCGCACCGATCCGCACCGCGATCACCGCCCACCAGGGCCCACTCAGCACCTCGCACCCGCCCCTCGAGCCACTACCACCGCCCCGCACTCACTGCACTGCACGCACAACGCACGTATATACGGCGACACTTGAAGGTCCGCGACGCGCAACTCCCTTACGGTGGCGGGCTGACCCATCCCCTGCGTGTCCCCCAGGGCCAGGCTCAAGGGAATGCCCCGGCTCAGGCCGACGCGCGCTTTCGTGGCGCGGTCTTTCTGGCGGTCGTCTTCTTGGCGGTGGACTTCTTGGTGCCCGCTGCCTGGGCTGTCGACTTGGCGGTGCTCTTGGCGGTGGTCCCCGCCGGGGCCTTCTTCGCCGTCGCTTTCGTCGCCGTTTTCGTCGTCGTTTTCGTCGCTGTTTTCGTCGCTGTTTTCGTCGTCTTCTTGGCCCCCGACTTCGTCGCCGTCGACGTCGACTTCTTCCCGCCGACCGCCTTGGGCTCCGTACGAGCCGACTTGCGGGCCGGGAGCGGCGTGACCTCGGTGGCCTCGCCGGTGTCCTCGCCCCGCGACTCCTTGGCCGCGCGCACGCTCTTCTCCAGAGCGGCCATCAGGTCGAGCACCTTGCCGCCCGCCTCCTCCCCGACGGGGGCCGCGGGCGCCTGTTCACCGGATGCCTTGGCGGCGATGAGCCGCTCGACCGCCTCGCGGTAGTCGTCGTGCAGATCGGCCAGGTCGACCTCGCCGAGGGTGTCCATGAGGGCGTCGGCCAGGTCCAGCTCCTTGTCACGGACGGTCACGCTCGTGTCCGGGGCGACCTCGTCCGCGGCGCGGATCTCGTCGGGCCAGAGCAGCCCGTGCATGGCGATCACGTCGTCGACCACCCGCAGCATGCCGAGCCGCTCGCGCCCGCGCAGCGCGAACTTCGCGATGGCGACCTTCTGGCTGCGCTTGAGGGCCTCGCGCAGCAGGACGTACGGCTTGGCGGCGGGAACGCCGTTCACGGACAGGTAGTACGCCGTGTCCATCTGCAGCGGATCGATGCGGTCGGCCGGCACGAAGGCCACGATCTCGATCGTCTTCGCGGTCGGGATCGGCAGCGAGGCCAGATCCTCGTCCGTGATCGGGATCAGCATGCCGTCCGCGGCCTCGTACGCCTTGCCGATCTCACCGGTGGTGACCTCGTGGTCCTCCAACTCGCAGAACTTGCGGTACCGAATGCGGCCGCCGTCGTCGAGGTGGATCTGCCGGAAGGAGATCGAGTGGCTCTCCGTCGCGTTCACGAGCCTGATCGGAATGCTGACCAGGCCGAAGGAGATGGCGCCGTTCCAGATGGATCGCACGTGCAGCACCTTCCTGACACTGACACTGACGTTGGCACTGCCACGAATTCGGGAGGTGCCGGTAAAGCCAGGGTATTCAACTGCGGGGGGTTTGGCTTAAGGAGGCTGGTTGATGCTGCTTCGCGTCATCGGGACGGTTCCTTGGACTCTGCCACCCGTTTCCGTCTGCCTGGTAATGGTTTCCGCTGTATTTGTGAGTGGGGGCGTTCCTCCTTCTCTGCGTCGTGGGATGGCGACGGTCGTGGTTTCCCGTGCGTTGTGGTGCCGCTCGGGGCGTGCGGGGCTCGGGCGGGTCGACGGGACATGGTGAGGCCGTGTCCTTGTGTGATGGTCGTTCGTTAGCTCGATCGGAGTGCCCGGGGGCGGCCGCTTTGGGGGGACTGACCGGGATCGTGCGGGAAAGGGGAGATGGGTGTGGCCAGGGTGATGGCGACGGCCACCTGTACCGCCTTCCACGGTGTCCTGGAGGGCAGTGGTGAGCGGGTCGGGCAGGGCTTGCTGTGGGAACGGGTAGGTTTTCTGGCCCGGTTGAGCCGGGAGCTGACCGGTGCTCTGGTGGCTTCCCGGTGGGACGAGGACTCGCTGGACGTACTGGACGCCGGGGTGGACGAGCGCGGCGAGGCGCTGCCGTCCAAGGGGTGGATGGCGATGCGCCGTCTGAACTGGCCGCAGGACGTCACACCCCCGGCCGGGGTATATGTGTCGGACCGGGTGCGGCGGGGTGCCGAGGAGTACGCGGCCAGGACTCTGCGGCTGGCCCTGCACCGCCGCACCATCGTGACCGCGGTCCTGGCCACCTGGCCCGCCGATCCCCGTCGGCGCACCGAGGCGGAGTGGACGGCGTTGCGGAAGCTGCTGCCCGCCGGGGTGAGCGGTGCGGAGATCCGCAACCGCACCCGCCAGGTGCGTGCGTACGTGGCCGAGCACGGGAAGCTTCCCGCCGGGCTGTGCGCGTTGGAGGGCCCGCCGCAGGTGGCCCCGCTGGTGTTGCTGGCGGCGATGGACCGCCAGCAGGTCACCCTTGCGCGGGTGGACGCGGCCACCGCCCAGCTGCGGGTCAAGCTCCCCCTCAACGCTGTCCCCGCTAGGGGCCGGGACTGGGCCTGGCACGTGATCGACATCCGGCTGCCCGCCACCGTTTCGGCGGACGCGGTGCTGCACACCCCGACCCTGCGCCCCACCGGGGCTGGGAGGATTGCCGTCGACCTGCCGCATTCGAGGCCCGCCCCGGCCACCAAGGCGAGCGGGCATACCGTGGCGGTCGGCTTCGACTGGGGTGTCAACACCCTGCTCACCGGCATCCTCGGCCGTCTGACCGGCAAGAAACAGACCCGGCGGGTTCTCACCGACGGGCGGCCGCTGGTCTTCGACGCCAGTGCCGCCCTGCACCGGCTGCGCGGCCACCGCGAGCACCTCGCCGCCAAGCGCGACCACTACCGGGCCCTCGCGGACGGGCTCGGCGCCCCGCACCTGGCCTGGGGTGAACACCTCGACCGGGCCCGGGTGCTGGAGGTCGAGCACGAGCGGGTGTGTGCCCGCATCCGGCACCTGAATGCAACGCTGGCCCGGGCGGCTGCCCGCTGGGCCGTCGACCAGGCGGCAGCGCTCGGCGCGAGCGTCGTCTACCTCGAAGACCTCACCAATCTGGAAGCCCGCGGCCACCGGCGCGGTAATGCCCGCCTGTCCGGGCAGGTGCGCGGCACGGTGGCCGACGCGATCCGCCATCTGGGTGCAAGGGCGGGTATCGCGGTGGTCACCGTCCCGGCCCGCGGCACCTCAAAGCTGTGCCCCGGCTGCCTCGGCAAGCTCACCCACCACCCGGCACCCGACCGGCTGGCCGAACGCGGCTGGAAATGGGCACACTGCACCGGGTGCGGGCTTTCCATGGACCGCGACCATGCCGCCGCCCGCCGGATCGTCTCCCGCGGCCTGCTCGCCCAGACCCACACCACCACCGACCGCACCACCCACACCCGCACCATCCGCACCACTGTGGACGGCACCGTGACCCTGGTCCGCCGCCCGAAGAAGACCACCCGCCGCCTGCGCCGCAGGCGCCAAGCGGGGACCGCACCGCCCCGCCCGGACAGGCCGAAGACCACCCCCGGCAAGGGCCGCCCCACCCCCAGCAGGCCCACCGGCCCCCGGCACCAAAACGCCCCGCACACCGCCCGAAGCCAGGTCCCCGGCTCGAAGACTTCCCGCCGTATGCCCGACGTGCGTACGGTTCCCGCCACCACCCCCACCGGGATGGTCCAGCGTCCGGCGGGGCATGGCACCCAGGCACCAGCAGCATTCAGGCCGGTGCCAGGTCATGGAGTACCCGCCCATACCCGGGTGGAAGAAGGCCTTCTTCCACCCGGACGCAGGCGGCTCTCACGCAGAACCTGTCGACGACGCACCCGCGCCGCCGAGCGGACCGGCTTCCACCACCTGCACGCCACCCAAGTCCACCCCCTCACCCCGAGGATCGGACCACCGGACGGCAACCGCACACGGCCACGCCGCGCCCGAAAAGCCCAGAAACCACAGGCACACACAGAGTTCTAGAGACGCTAAACGGACGTCAGCGACACCACATATCCGCAAGCGTGCGACTCTCGTCCTATGACGCCGATCGCGGAGGTCGCGGGACGAAGGCTCGCGCTCACCAATCTGGAAAAGGTCCTGTACCCCGCGACGGGCTTCACCAAGGGCGAGGTGCTGCACTACTGCGCGACGGCCGCGGACCCCCTGCTGGCGCATCTGCGCAACCGGCCGGTCTCCTTCCTCCGCTACCCCGACGGACCGGACGGGCAGGTCTTCTTCACCAAGAACGTGCCGCCCGGCACACCCTCCTGGGTGGAGACCGCCGAGGTCCCCCGCACGGAAGGTCCCGCCCGTATGGTCCTGATCCAGGATCTCGCCTCGCTCATGTGGGCGGCGAACCTTGTCACCGAGTTCCACACCCCCCAATGGCAGGCGGACGCGCCCGGTTCGGCCGACCGGATCGTGTTCGACCTCGACCCGGGTGCGCCCGCGACGGTCGTCGAGTGCTGCGAGGTCGCCTTGTGGCTGCGGGAGCGGCTGGCCGCGGACGGGATCGAGGCGTACGCGAAGACGTCCGGCTCGAAGGGGCTGCATCTGCTGGCGGCGCTGGTGCCGGCGCCGTCGAAGGACGTCAGCGCGTATGCGCGGGAGCTCGCCGTCGAGGCGGAGCGGGCGCTGGCCGGCCGCGTCACTCACCGGATGACGAAGAGCCTGCGGCCGGGGAAGGTGTTCGTCGACCACAGCCAGAACGCCGCCCGTAAGACCACAGCCACGCCGTACACCCTCCGTGCCCGGCCCGCACCGACCGTGTCCACGCCGGTCACCTGGGACGAGGTCGCGGGCTGCGACGACCCCGCGCGGTTCGTCTTCCTCGCCCAGGACATCGCTCCGCGCCTCGAGCGGTACGGGGATCTCCTGGAGCCCCTACTGAACACCCACCACGCCGGCGCACTCCCGTGACGGGGGCCGGTGGGGTGATTTTTCAAACGCCGGACGGGCTGACATACCCAGCCCGTCCGGCGTTTGAGGACGAGCCCTTCGGGCGAGCGGGGGTCCAGGGGGCGGAGCCCCCTGGCGGGGGGCTGGGGGCGGAGCCCCCAAGGATGGGACGGGTAGGGGCGGCGGGGGCGAGGAACTCACGTCCTCAGCCACGTGTGCCGGTCCCGGGCCATCGCATGCAGCGCCTCCACATCCCCCGGCTTCAGAACCCCACCCAGCCGAGCCAGCGACGACAGATCCGCGTCGAGGAGGACACGGACATCGCGAAGTGGACCCAGGACATCCAGCTCCACGGCACCCGTCACGGCAAGGACGGGACGAACCTCCGCGGTCAGCGCGTAGGCGGCCCGATCCGCATCGGCCCGCACCCGGCGAAGCAGCGGCGACGGCTCACGCCGGCCGACCGTCACCATGGGATCGGCAACGAGAACCCTCTGCTTACGGGCATACAGCGCCCGGACGCAGAAGAGCCCGCCGGGTCCGACGACGAGGTGGTGGATCCGGTCACCGCCGGGCAGCGGAACCGAGTGCAGGGTGTGCCACCCCGCACCCTCCAGCCGATCGAGCGCTTCACCGACGGTCTGCTCGGCGGCCAACGCCCGCCGCCGCGGATCGGGCCGCAGCCGACGCGCCGGGCCCGGGTCGCGGTCGAGGGCGATCACCAGCGCCTCGCCGGGCCGGTTCGGCGCGAGGTCGTCGTCCGGGTGGAGGGTCAGACGGGCCAGCTCAGCGGGGGTCGGGACCGGTGGGGGCCCCACCGTCACCGGACCGGTCAAAAAGGGGCCGAGCGCGTCGAGCACATCCTCCCGCCGGTCCTCGCTGAGCAGGTTGACCCGGGCCGCCTCACGGTCGTACCAGGCGACGTTCCTCCCGTCCGTCAGGCAGACGTACAGCCGCTCCTGACCGTGCCGCCAGGTCGGTATGACGCGCAGTCCATTCATGCACCATCACCCCATGACCATGGGAACAGGAGGGGTGCTCCAGGGGCAAGAAGCCGGTTACCTTTGTGAGGAGTTGTGGGAGTTGGGGGAGTCGGCTGGAGGCGCCGTTGCGAACCCGTAGGAAGCAATCCGATGTACCGGCTCCCGACAGTCCGTGGAGCGAGATCGTGCCGGGTCTGTGGATGGGCGGGCACGCGTTCGCGGGCCATTCCGGAGAGCCGGAGTTCGCCGTCGTACGCGATGAGTTCGACCTGGTCCTGACGTTGCTGCGGCTGCCGGGGCACGGTCCGGCACCGGGCATCGAACACCATGTGTGGCCGATCCCGGACGGGCCCCTCGACGGGACGCAGCTGGCGGGCGTGATCCGTCTCGCGCGGGCCGCGGACGACGCGCTGGAGGAAGGGCGCCGAGTCCTCGTCCGCTGTTATCACGGCTACAACCGCTCGGGGCTCGTCGTCGCGCACGCGCTCGCCCTCGCGGGGCACACCACCGAGGACGCGATACGGCTCATACGGAGCCGGCGCTCACCGTGGGCTCTGCACAACGAGCTGTTCGTGGACTACCTGCGCGCCGGGCTGCCCACGGCCCGCCTCCTGGAGGAGCTGGCGGAGTAGGGAGTCAGCCCGCGCCACGGCACGGGTTGACGAGCGCGCTCGGCCAGGTGGAGGTGTCGGGCGTGCGGCCGGTCTTCGCGGGCGCTACCGAGGACGGCGCGGTGGGCGACCTTGACGCTCCCTCAGCGCGAGCCGGGAGATCGCGTCCGTGAAGGGCCACCCGGGGCACTCTGAGCGCCTGCGCGTCCCCGATGGCTCAGTGCGACCTGCGCGCAGCCCCGACCCGATCCTAATGTGGCGATAAGTCAGGTTGTCACACTTATTGGAGGAGCCCCCCCATGTCCCTGCGATCCACCTTCACCCGCACCGGAATGGCTCTAGCCGCCGGCACGCTCATCGCGGTCGCCGGAACGACTCCCGTCATCGCTGACGACGAGTGGGACACCAACCAGGGCGGCAACAGCAGCGACTGGGACGGCAAAGGCGAAAGCGGCGACACCAGCCTCGGCACAGGCGTCAGCCCCAACGGACTCAACAGTGTCGGCGGCTTCGGCGTCATCGGAGGCATCAACAGCTTCGGATACGGCAACGGCTTCGGAGGCAACGACTTCGGGGGCTTCAACGGCTTCAACGGAAACGGCTTCGGCGGAAACGGCAGAGGCAACAACAACGGCTTCGGCAACAACAACGGATTCGGGGGCCACGGAAACGGGTTCGGCGGCAACGGCTTCAACGGCAACGGCTTCGGCGGCTTCAACGGAAACGGCTTCGGCGGAAACGGATTCGGCGGCAACGGGAACGGCTTCGGCGGGAACGGCTTCGGCGGAAACGGCAACGGCTTCGGCGGGAACGGCTTCGGCGGCAACGGGAACGGCTTCGGCGGGAACGGAAACGGAAACGGGTTCGGCGGAAACGGGTTCGGCGGAAACGGGAACGGCAACGGCTTCGGCGGCAACGGCAACGGCTTCGGCGGGAACGGAAACGGCAACCGCGGAGACGGAAACGGCTTCGGCGGAAACGGGAACGGCAACCGCGGAGACGGAAACGGCAACGGCGGAAACGGGAACCGCGGAGACGGCAGAGGCAACGGCTTCGGCGGAAACGGAAACGGAAACGGCAACCGCGGAGACGGAAACGGCAACGGAGGCCACGGGAACGGAAACGGCAACGGAAACGGCAACGGCTTCGGCGGCAACGGGAACGGAAACGGGAACCGCGGAGACGGCAGAGGCAACGGCAACAACAACGGCTTCGACGACAACGGCAGAGGCAACGGCAGAGGCAACGGCAACGGCAACGGCAACGGCAACGGCGGAAACGGCTTCGGCGGCAACGGCGGAGGCAACGGCAACAACAACGGCTTCGGGGGCCACGGCAACGGCTTCGGCGGAGACGACGGCAACGACTTCGGCTTCGGAGGCGGCGGCGGCAACGGCGACGACGACCACGGCGCCAACGGCCCCAGCGGCGACCGCTACGACGACCGTCGCTACGAGGGCCGCGTCACCGCCCGCAACGGCCTCTCCCTGCGCAACGCCCCCTACCGCGGTGCCCGGATCATCCGCGTCGCGCCGAACGGCGAGCGCCTCGACATCTACTGCAAGACATCGGGCCACCAGGTCGAAGGCGACACGCTCTGGTACCTGGTCAGCGAAGGCACCTGGTCCTGGGCCCCGGCGCGCCACATCGACAACATCGGGGAGTCACCGCGCTGGTGCTGAACCCGACTTCAGGCACACCGGAACGGCCCGTTTGTCACCACATAACGGGACATCGGCCCACTCGCTTGCTACGTTCCGGACATGACCCAGCCCGGAATGCACGGAACACACGGCATGCCCGGAACAAAGGGGCCAACCGAACCAACGGCCACGATCGCCCCCGCCGTACGTCTCCCCAGGCGCCGCGGCATCGAGTTCAGCCTCATCGTCGTCGCCGTGCTGCTGTCCGTGTACGGCTACTGCGCTGTCGGACTGGCTCAACACGGTACCGTCCCGCCCGGCGCCGCCGGTTACGGCGCCGGGCTCGGCGTACTCGCGCTCCTCGCCCACTTCGCGGTGCGGTGGCGGGCACCGTACGCCGATCCGCTGCTGCTCCCCATCGCCGTACTCCTCAACGGCCTGGGCCTGGTGCTGATCTACCGCCTCGACCTGGACACGCCGGGCGACCAGGCCGCCGCCACCGCCCAGCTCGTCTGGTCGACGCTCGGTGTCGCCTTCTTCATCATGGCCGTGCTCTTCCTGCGCGACCACCGCGTCCTGCAGCGCTACACCTACGTCTCGGTCGTCACCGCGCTGGGCCTGCTGATCCTGCCGATCTTCTTCCCCGCCGTGAACGGCGCCCGCATCTGGATCCGGATCGCCGGATTCTCCATCCAGCCGGGCGAGTTCGCGAAAGTGCTGCTCGCGGTCTTCTTCGCCGGCTATCTCGCGGCCAATCGCAACGCCCTCGCCTACGCGGGCCGCCAGATCTGGCGGTTCGAACGGCTCCAGCTCCCCACCGGGCGCGTCCTCGGCCCGATCGTCACGATCTGGCTGCTGAGCGTGCTGGTGCTGGTCCTGGAGCGGGACCTCGGGACGTCGTTGCTCTTCTTCGGTCTGTTCGTGATCCTGCTGTACGTCGCCACGGGCCGCAGCGGCTGGATCGCGGTCGGCCTGCTCCTCGCGATCGTCGGCGCCCTCACCGTCGGCCGGCTCGAACCGCATGTGCACAGCAGGGTGCAGGACTGGCTGCACCCCTTCGCGTCGATCGACGCGGGCCAGGGCTCCAACCAACTCGCCCAGTCCCTGTTCGCGTTCGCCGCCGGCGGCATGCTCGGCACCGGCCTCGGACTCGGCCACTCCCACCTCATCGGCTTCGCCGCCAAATCGGACTTCATCCTGGCGACGGCGGGCGAGGAACTGGGCCTGTTCGGCCTGTCGGCGATCTTCCTCCTCTATGCCCTTCTCGTGGAGCGCGGCTACCGCGCGGGCCTCGCCCTGCGCGACCCCTTCGGACGACTCCTCGCCATCGGCCTCGCGTCGATCGTGGCGCTCCAGGTCTTCGTGATCGCGGGCGGAGTGACCGGGCTGATCCCCCTGACCGGCATGGCGATGCCGTTCCTCGCCCAGGGCGGCTCCTCGGTCGTCACCAACTGGATCATCGTGGCGCTGCTGATCCGGATCAGTGACTCGGCGCGCAGCCAGTACGACGGGACGGCGGCGCCGTGAGCCGCGCGAGCCGCGTCCATCGCGTCAGCCGCGTCAGTCGCCAGGAGGTCTCACCGTGACCAAGTACATCCGCAGGGCCGCCGCGCTGTGCGCCCTGCTGCTCGTCGCCCTCCTGGTCAACGCCGCCCGTGTCCAGGTCTTCCAGGCCCGGTCGTACGACGACAACCCCGCCAACCGCCGTCAGACGATCGCCCGTTACAGCCAGCCCCGCGGCGCCATCCTCGTCGACGGCCGGCCGGTCACCGGTTCCAGGGACAGCGGCGAGCAGCTCCGCTACGAACGGACCTACCGTGACGGCCCGTTGTACGCACCGGTGACAGGCTTCGCCTCGCAGCTGTACGGAACGTCGTTCCTGGAGAACACCGAGGACGGCATCCTCTCCGGCACCGACCCGATGCTCTCCCGGCTCCCCCTGTACAACGACATCACCCGCGCCCAGAACCCGGGCGGCAAGGTCGTCACCACCCTGGACCCGGCCGCACAGCGAGCGGCGTACGCCGGACTCGGCTCGCGCCGGGGTGCGGTCGCCGCCCTCCAGCCGTCCACGGGGAAGATCCTGGCGCTGGTCTCCACACCGTCGTACGACCCCGCGGTGCTCTCCGGGACGGGCTCGGCCGTGAAAGAGGCGTGGCGGCGGCTGAACGGGGCCGAGAGCAAGCCGATGCTCAACCGGGCGATCCGGCAGACGTATCCACCGGGGTCGACGTTCAAGGTGGTGACGGCCGCGGCGGCGCTGGACGCGGGGGCGGTGTCGGACGTCGACGCGGAGACCACGTCCCCGGATCCGTTCACGCTGCCCGGCACCACGACGCGGCTCACCAACGAGGTCGAGGGCTGCGAGGACGCCTCGCTGCGCTACGCCTTCGCGTGGTCGTGCAACACGGTCTTCGCCAAGCTGGGCGTGGACGTGGGGCTGCAGGACATGACGCGCACGGCGGCGGCCTTCGGATTCAACGACAGGGAGCTGAAGGTCCCCTTCTCCGTCGCGCCGAGCAACTTCGACACCCGGCTGGACCGGGCGCAGTTGGCACTGTCTTCCATCGGCCAGTTCAACACCCGTGCCACTCCCCTCCAGATGGCGATGATCGCGGCTGCGGTGGCGGGCGACGGGACCGTCAGAGCGCCGTACCTGGTGGACCGGACGACCACGCGCGACGGCACCACGGTGTCGGCGACCAGCCCACGGACACTGCACCGGGCCATGTACCCCACCACCGCGACGCAGATGCGCGAGCTGATGACGGACGTGGTGAGCAAGGGCACCGGGAGGAAGGCCGCGATCCGGGGCGCGACGGTCGGCGGCAAGACCGGCACCGCCCAGCACGGCGTCGGCAACTCCGGCATCCCGTATGCCTGGTTCATCTCCTGGGCGCAGGCGGACGACTCCATGGAGGCGGCGGTGGCGGTCGCGGTCGTCGTCGAGGACGCGGCGGCCGACCGCGTGGACATCAGCGGAGGCGGCGACGCGGCTCCGATCGCCAAGGCGGTCATGAAGGCGGTGCTCGGGTTCTGAGCCGAAATGAGCGGCCCGGAGTGAGCAGGCCCGCCTGAACCGGCGTACTGATGGGGAGGGCACCCCGTCCACCGAACCCAGCCCTGCCCTGCCGGAGGTATCTCGCCCGTGAGCACCACCAAAGCGGCCCCGCCGGAGGTCGCCCACCACGACGCGGACGATCCGCACGGCCGCGCGCACGGTTCACAGGGCTGGCAGTTCAACTCCCCCCTCGTCCTGATCATGCTGCTGCTCTCGCTGGTGGTGGCGCAGGGACCGATCCGCCGGGCGCTGTCCGCGCCGGTGATGCAGAGCTGGATGACCGTGTTCGTCGCGGTGGTCGTCCAGGCGCTGCCCTTCCTCGTCCTCGGGGTGCTGCTGTCGGCGGTCATCGCGGTGTTCGTCCCGCCGTCGTTCTTCGCCCGCGCGCTGCCGAAGCGGCCCGCCCTTGCGGTGCCGGTCGCGGGGATGGCCGGGGCGGTGCTGCCCGGCTGTGAGTGCGCGTCGGTGCCGGTGGCCGGGGCGCTGGTGCGACGGGGCGTCACGCCCGCGGCGGCGCTGGCGTTCCTGCTGTCGGCCCCGGCGATCAACCCGATCGTGCTGACGGCCACCGCCGTCGCGTTCCCCGGCAACCCCGAGATGGTTCTGGCCCGGTTCGTGGCGAGCCTGCTCGTGGCGTGTGCGATGGGGTGGGCCTGGCAGCGGCTGGGGCGCAGCGACTGGCTGCGTCCGCCCGCCCGTCCCCCGCACGAGGGGCTCGGCAAAGGGGCGGCGTTCTGGGGATCCGTACGGCACGACGTGATGCACGCCGGTGGCTTCCTGGTCGTCGGCGCGATGGCGGCTGCCACGCTCAAGGCCGTCGTACCGGCCGACTGGCTGCGGGCCGCGGCGGACAATCCGGTGGTGGCGATCCTCGCGCTGGCGGTCCTGGCGGTGCTGTTGTCGATCTGCTCCGAGGCCGACGCGTTCGTGGCCTCGTCCCTGACCCAGTTCTCGCTGACGGCGCGGCTGGCCTTCCTCGTGGTGGGGCCGATGATCGACCTGAAACTGTTCGCCATGCAGGCCGGCACGTTCGGCCGCGGGTTCGCGCTGCGGTTCGCGCCCGCGACCTTCGTCCTGGCCGTCCTGATGTCGGTCCTGGTCGGGGCGGTGCTGCTGTGAACCGGCAGGCCCAGGCGGCGGTGTTGTTCCTGATCGGCGCGGCGGTGCTGCACGCCGGCTTCACCGACCTCTATCTGCGCTACGTCAAGGAGGGGCTGCGCCCGTTGCTGCTCGCGGCCGGGGTGGTCCTGATCGTGACGGCACTGGCGACGGTCCGGTACGAGCGCCGACGCCCGCAGCAGGATGACGGGGGTGACGGCCATACCCACCGCGAACCCCGTATCGCTTGGCTTCTCGTCCTCCCCCTGTTCGCCCTGATCCTGGTCGCCCCGCCCGCGTTGGGCTCCTACAGCGCCACCCACACCGGTACGGCCCTGACGAAGCCCTTCGCCTACCCGGCCCTCCCCACCACCGACCCCCTCCCGCTCAGCCTCGTCGACTACGCGGGCCGCGCCGCCTACGACCACGGCCGCTCCCTGGGCGACCGGCGGCTCGAGGTCACCGGTTTCCTCGCCCTCGACCGCGACGGCACCCCGTACCTGGTCCGGATGGCCCTCAACTGCTGTGCCGCAGACGCCCAGCCGGTCAAGATCGGCCTGACCGGAGACATCCCGCCCGTCCTGCAACCCGACACCTGGCTCCAGGTCACCGGCACCTACACGGCCAAACGAACGAAGGACCCCGTCAACGACGGCATCATCCCGTTCCTCGACGTCGCCGAGGCCAAGCCGGTCCCGGCCCCGCGCGACCCGTACGACGAGAGCTGGAACCAATAGACGAGCGACCGCGCGCACAGGACCCTCCCGACTCCCACCTGCGAGAAGTCCGGATACAACCCTCGCGGCCCGTCGCGAGTCAAAGACGCCGCGATGAGGTGAGGGCCTGCGCACAGCCGGGCCACAGGAATGGCATACGATGCGCGCGACCCTCATAAAGATCACATAAGAGGATGTACACATCATGGCTATCCGAGCCCCGTATCGCTCCCTTCGCGGCATATCCGCCGTTGCCGCCCTGCTTGCGATCGGCGCGGTGGGATGCTCGGACGTCTCCGACGCCGTCGACAGCGCTAAGGACGGCGCGAAGAAGGTGGCCCGCCAGCGCTCGGTGTTCTCGCTGGACACCGGCGACTGCTACAACCCGAACGGCAAGGCCGAGGGGACGGCGTACGCCGTCGAGATCGTGCCCTGCGACGAGGCGCACGAGGGCCAGGTTGTCGGCGAGTTCGCGATCGACGAGGGCAAGGAGTACCCCGGCGACGACGGGGTCTCGACGATCGCGGACAACCGCTGCCCGGTCGAGGCGCAGAAGTACGCCCCGGACACCTGGGCGCTCCCCAAGGGCGTCGCCCTCTTCTACTACACCCCGACCAAGGAGAGCTGGGCGACGGGCGACCGCGCGGTGAGCTGCACCTACACCGCGGAGAAAAGCACGCTCAGCAGCTCGCTGGACACCGCGAAGTCCCTCAAGCCCGAGCAGACCACGTACCTCAAGGGTTCGAACGCGGTCTACGAGGCCCTGTGGGCCAACCAGTCCGAAAAGGACGCCGTCGAGGACGACCTGGCCGGCTACAAGGCGCAGGCCAAGGCCGTCGCGGCCGCCCTCGACGCACACGTCAAGGGCCTGGACGGCATCAAGGGCACCGAGGTCGGCAAGCTCCGCGCGACGCTGACGAAGGCGGCCGGGAACTGGAAGAAGGCCGCGAACGCCGCCGACGCCGACGCGTTCTACATCGCCTACGACCCGGCGTTCACCGACATCGACCCGAACAAGTCGGTCGCCGCCCGCAAGGAACTGGGCCTGGCCACCACCGTCCCGGCCGACGACGCCGAGGTCTGGGCGGGCTGACACTCCGTCGGATCAGCGGGGCCGCGTCCGTCAAGGACCCGGCCCCGCTTCAGGGCTCCGCGAGTTACAGAAGATCACGACCAGGTCCACATCGACGGCGATCGGATCATCATTCCGCACCTGGAGAAGCTCTCCGCGTTCCGCTTCTCGGAGCTCCGGGTACCGCCTCCCGGCGTCGCAGCCACTCCTCGGGTACGCCCTCGACTCCCGTACGCGCGGCCACGATTCCGCCCGTGATGGCGCAGGTCGTGTCGACGTCGCCGAAACCCTCCGCCGTGGTCCACAGGGCGGAGGTCAGATCGTCGGGGTGGCGGGCGGCGCACCAGACGGCGAAGGGCACGGTGTCGTCGGCGCGGACACGCTGGCCGTTGCCGAGGAGGTCGGAGGCTTTCCAGGGTTCGGTGGTGAAGGGGAGCCGGGACGCTCGGAGGAGGCCGTCGCGGACCGCGCTCGCCGGTGTCGCGGACGCGACGGCGTCGATGTCCAGCTCACCGCGGGCCGACAGCGCGGCCGCCACGGCCACCGCGACCGCGCCCGCGATGCCCTCGGGGTGGGCATGGGTCACCTGCGCGGAGAGCGTCGCCTGTTCGACGACGAGCGGGAGGCTGTCCTGAAACCAGGCGCCCAGCGGAGCCACCCGCATCGCCGCGCCATTGCCCAAGCTGCCCTGGCCGTCGAAAAGTTCGCGCGCCAATTCCTCCCAGCGGTCCGGCTCCTGGAGGAGGCGCGGGAGTAGTTGGTGCATGCCGTAGCCGTAGCCGCGGGCCTGGTCCGCCTCGTAGCCGAGCGCGAACACCTGGGCCAGCTCCGGCTGCCGGATTTCTCCGTGCTCGTCGAGGATCCGGAAGACACCGAGCGCCATGGCCGTGTCGTCCGTCCAATGCCACTCCGGTTCCTCCGGGGTGCGCCGGGCGCGGATCTCCTCGTACGCCTGAGGGCGGTCGCGGAAGAGGGGGAACCAGCGTTCGCCGAAGGCGTCGCCGAGGGCCAGGCCTTCGAGGCTGCGGCGGGCCGCGGCGCGGTTCGAGGGTGCGGAGGTCGGGGCGGGCGTCATGGGTGTGATCCTGCCGTTTTCGACGGGATGTCGCACACGTGTTTTACGAGTCCGCGCCGGACTCGATCATCGTCTCCACCTCCGCCACGCGCTCCTTCTCCTCCGCCGCGAACCTCTCCGCGTCCAGTCGCTCCGCGATCTCCTCGTCCTGGGCCATCAGCAGGTCGAGGTTGGAGTTGCCCATCTCGAAGACGCCCATGTCGACATAGGCCTGGTCAACGACCCGGGAATGAATTCCCGGGCTTGCAGCTCGTGACCATCACTGGCAGTGATGGGTCCGGCCACGTCCAGAACTCACGCGATGAGCGTGAGTTCAGGGACCGCTGACTGGGCCCCGCAGACCCACGCCATCCACCCGCGGTGGGCGATGTTGTGGGACGAGTTGCGGTCCGCGTGATCAACGAATCCGCAGGACCGGCAGGCGAACCGGGCTT
>NZ_JBEZLR010000136.1:0-23760 GCF_040652275.1 Streptomyces sp. NPDC048275 | reverse complement strand
GCCTCGTCGACCGGGATGTGCACCCGCTCCATGATGTCGACAGCGGCCTGGTAGTCACCGGCGCCGATGTGCGCGAGGGCGACCTTGCGGGCGGTACTCGCTTCGCTCGTTTCGCGCGTCCCCGCGCGAATTGCCCGCCTCCGGCGGTGGGTTATGGAATTGGCCTCCGGCCATTCCATAACCCTGCGTGCCTCCGGCACGGAAAGACGGGCGGAGAGGGTTTGTGCCTCCGGCACAAATTCGGGTGCTGATTTTGATTGTGGGGGTGGAGAGTTCGGGTTTGAGTTGAGTGTTCGTCATGCTCCCTTTCTCGAGATTGAGTTCAGGGGGAATCTCCGATTCCCTTAAAACCGAGGAGACTTGAATTGTATTCCGTGACGAAAAGTAAATCACGGAATACAAAAGGAGGGCAATAGGGCCCCTCCGGGGCCCGATCCCCCGTTGAGAGTCGAGGAATTGAGGGTTGAGCCTGCCTCCGGCAGAACGGGCCAGAGACGAAAGCGACAACCGACGAGACCAGCCCGGGGTGTGGCGAGCGCGACGGCGGAGCCGACGCGCAGCAAGACACCCCCGCGCCCGATCCCCGACGCCGCCGCGCCGACCACCGCCCACCCCGCCCCCTTCTCTTCTCTCCTTGGGCAGGGAGCAGCGGCAGCAGAGGGGATGTCACCAACCCGACCACACGAGCCGTACAGGCCCACCAGGGGCGATGGCCGAGATGCGGGAAGCGTTCAGCATCAGTTGGTGCAGGAGGCGGCGCAGTAGTGGCCGCGCCGTTTGATGCGCGAGTTGTCACAGGGTGACGCTCGATCAGGTTGCGTTTTCCCTGCTCACGGGGGTTGTGATCATGCGCAAGAGTATCTAGTATCGAATCAACAAGTTGTTCCGGGTGACGCCGGAGCAGCCACGCCGAACACGAAGGGAAGCCCCGTAATGGAGGCAGCGTCAGCAGTGCAGCTGATCAATCAGCTGATCTACAAGCCGGGTTGGACAATCGACGCCGACGACCACACCCACCGGTTCGAGGGCACGGTGAAAGTCAGGTTCACATTCCCCGCGCACAGGTCAGAGCGGAATTTGGCACCGGAAGGCTACCCGGAGAAAATCACCACGTACGCCGAGTTTCCCATCGTTGTCGCGGACTGTGACGATGTGGAACTTTACCGCCGAATTCTCGGCAAGATCATGGAAATTGAGCTGCACGAGGCTCGCGAATTCCTCCGAGTGCCGCCGACGTATTGGGCCCCTTTCCACCCGCACCGCGTAGACGGCATGAAGCGGTGGGGTGACTCCCCTGGAGATCTGCTCTACGGCATCTCGTAACAGACACTCCCGAACGGGGGCCGCATCCCATCTGCGCCCCCGTTCGGGAGGCCAGGCCACAAGGCCCCCAATCCTCCCCAACGGGAGGCCGCACCCGGTCAGCGAGGAAGTCATGAGCCTGAACGTCACCATTCTGCTTGTCGCCGTAGTGGCTTGCTACGCGTACAGCAAGGGCCGCGCCCGAGGCCAGAGCGAGAACATCGCCAAGGCAATCGCCCGCATCATCAAGGGGAAATGATGTTCCGCCCCCAAGGCCGAATGGCATTTCGTGTACGAGCGCCCCAACCCCTGAAGTCTGCCCCCTGTTAGAGCCATCGGGCACACGGGGCCCGCCCCGTGTGCCCTCTTGGTTCCGTAGGGGAGCCCCCCGCGATTGATCATCGCGGGCACATGATCGAACTGGAGGCACGATCATGCGACTGGTCAACAGCGAGACCGGGGCGGAGATAGCCCAAGGCGCCTTACTGCGCATGGCGTCGGGACCGTCCGCAGGGCAAGCGTGGCGCTTCGAACGGCTCATGCCTCACCCGGACGGGCATCGTGTGCACGTCACGCGGACTCACCCGCGTATGGGGCGCGTTCACCGCGAGTTCCACCCGCGGATGTTCGACGCCCGCGTTGAGATCGACGTCCGTTGGTACGGGGACGTTCGGCACACCGCCCACCATGCATGGGCCAAGGGAGGTGACTACCTCTTGGCTGGTCTGTTCGCCCTCGTGCCGCTCGCTCTCTTCGAGCAATTCCACTGGGCCGAGAAGATCGCCGAGGTGCTCACCCTTGGGGGGCACTGACCACGCGCAGGCGCCGCCGGACGGCCCCGCACAGCCGTCCGGCGGACCGCCAGGCCGCTAATAGGGCCCGGGTGGCCACCATGGCCACCCGGCACCAGGCCGCATCGGAGCTGGCGAAGTCATCGGGCGCCCGCGCCGGCCCGGCGGGCCGGGACCGAGGCCCGGGGGCGAGCACGAGCCGCCTCCTCCCCAGGGCATGCCCATGCCTCGCATTCCGATGGCCAACCAACGCAGGGACCACCCCGACCGCCCACCGCCCCCACCGCCCACCGCCCCCAGCTGCGAGCGACTCGTAGGGCTTGCATTTCTGAACGTTTTTATCTAGTATCGAAGTACACCGGGTGACGCCGGTGGAACGCCGAACCACACGAAGGGAGCCCTAGTGGCTCACGAGACCAACCAGAGCACCGCGCGCGCCGCGGTGACAGACACCCGCAACGCATCCTTTAAGGACCTGCTCCAGACCTTGGAGCGGGACCAGGACGCCAAGATCGACATGGTGGCCCCTGCCTCTGCCATCACCGCAGTTGACGGCAACCTCACCGTGATCGGCGTGGAGCCGGTACTGACGCCCAGCGGCGTGACACGCGCCGATGGGGCCTACCGCCCCACCGCCGTGGCCGACGAGGGGATTGCCGACAAGCTCAAAATCCCTACCGCCTACCTGCGCCGTATGCGCGCCGAAGCAGTCGACCTGTACGACCTCAACGTCAATGGCTGGCTGCAGAAGGACCCCACCCGCCGTTTCCTGCTCCGCACCTTCAAGGGCGAGCCGGGCGTACTGCGTGCATGGCTCTCCAACGGTTACAAGATCATTGACCATCTGGACATGCTCACCGCCGTACTGGCGGGCATCCGGGAGTCGGGACACCCCGTGAAGATCACGGGCGCCGACCTCACGCAACGGCGCATGATCGTTCGGGTGGAGTCCGAGCACGTCGCCGCGCTTGCTCCCGAGCTGCTGCGCGGGTACCGGTCGCCGTTCACCGGGCAGACGGGCGATCAGTTGCCCGTTGTCTCGGCCGGGTTCGTTCTCACCAACAGCGAGGTTGGCACCGGCAAGTACGCGATCACGCCCCGCATCGTTGTGCAGGTGTGCGGCAACGGTATGACGATCACGAAAGACGCGTTCGGCAAGGTGCACCTCGGTGCACAGATGGCAGAGGGAATCGTCGAGTTCTCCCAGGACACCCAGGAGAAGAATCTCTCGCTGATCAGCGCTCAGACCCGTGACGCCGTCGCAACGTTCATGAACCGCGACTACGTCGAGCGGAAGCTTGCCGACATCCAGCGGGAAGCAGGCTGCGAGATCACCAGCCCGGCCGAGACCGTGGAACTGGTGGCAAAGCAACTACGGTTCTCCGACAGTGTGCGCGACTCCGTGTTCAGCCACTTCATCAAGAGTGGCCAGACCACGGCGGGCGGGATCATACAGGCCATCACCGCTACCGCGCAGACCCTCGATGACGGGGATGCAGCCTACGAGCTGGAGACGCAGGCCCTTTCCGCCATGAGCATCGCCGCAGCGGCATAGCCGTCAGCAAGCCCCGGCGGGAGCGCGGCGGCCTCCCGCTCCCGCCGGAACGGCAGTCTGGGAGCGGCACTCAGGTGCCGCTCCCAGACGCCCGCGACGAAACCGGCAGGGCTTGACTTCGAGGCGATTATTATCTAGTATCGAGATTAGCGGTTGAGGGGTGACGCCCTCAACTGTCGCCGAAACAACACGAGGGGAAACGCCCCATGGGCCCCAATAACCTTTCATCCAGCCAGGCCCGGGAACGCCTGGCACCGGTCACCGCGCACGCCGTGGAAACCGTCACCGATCTGATGAAGACGGCAGGTCCCGGAAGGCACCTGATCACCACCGCTGTCCATCCGAGCAACGCTGAGCCCGTCATCGCCTACGCCTGGTTCGACGTCATCGGGGAAGGCACTGACGCTCTATGGAGCGGCGTCTTTGCCGATGCGGCTGCAGTCACAGAAGTCGTGGCACTCGGCTTCATCGTCGCCAAGGGCAGCGTCGTACTCGGCACGACATCGCCGACAGGCGAGGAAACCGTACGCGGCTGGATGGTCGACGGCCATGCGCTCAGGCCGCTCACCGCCGACCAGGTCCGCGACGCCTTCCACGAAACGCTTGGTCCGGAGACGCCTTCCGTCACTTACCGAACGGCATTCCCGGTTCCGACGTCCGCCCCGGCGTAGCCCCTGCTGCGCACCCCAGTCCGGCGGCCAGTCCTCTCCCCCACGCCTGGCCGCCGCCCCTCTGCCCGTCTGGGGGCGGCGGCCACCCAAGGCCCCCGTCAGGGACTCAAAGGAACGTGACCATGGCTGACACCGACCCGGTACCGATCACCGACGAGAACGCCGTCGCGCACGCCATCGCTGCGGCCATCCACGACATCACCAAGCAAGACTTGCCGGGGCACGGCCACGAGATCGTCAACCTGCGGCTGATCCGGCCCGGATCGGTCGTCCGCGCCTCTGTCGCCTACACCAAGGCCCGCAACACCGGCAAGACCGAACGCGGAGCCGTCCGCGACGCCGCAATCGAACTCGTCAGGCACTACCGCTTCCAGCACAACCTCTGACTGCCCGCGCGGTGACTGGCCAACCTTGCCCAGCGTCACGCCGGGACTGACCAGACCAGCGGCCAAGCGTCTCCCCCGCGCATGGCCGCTCCCAGGGCCGCCGCCCCGGATTCCCCGGCACCGGGGCGGCGGCCCGCCTCAAGGACCCGTAGCTCAGTGGCAGAGCCAGCGCCTTAAAAGCGCATAGCGCCGCCAGTTCGACGGTCGGGTCCACACGCCGCCCCAACCGCCCCACGACGGAGGAGATATGACCGCCGACGACCACCAGAACACCGCATCCCAGCCCACGGCCCCTGGCTCAGCCCCGAAGGGCCGCGAACGTGCCAGCGCGCAGGAAGTGATCGAGTTCGTCATCGCTGAGAAGCAGGTCGCGGACCTGGACGTCGAGATCGACTTCGAGGCGCTCGCCAGGCTCGACGACATGCCCGACGACGAGGCGGCAGCGCTGATCGACGAGACGCTGAGACGAATCCTGTCCACCTGACCAGCGGCCGGGGCCTTCCTCCCCGCGCGCCCCGGCCGCTTCCAGGGCCGCGCCCCGCCCTACCGGGGCGCGGCCCGCACACCTCACCGCCGAGGTGCTGTAGCTCAGTTGGTAGAGCGCCGGTCTTATAAGCCGTTGAGGTCGTGGGTTCGAGTCCCACCAGCACTACGCGAACCACCCAGTCAAGGGCGTACGCCTCACGGCGGCCACCGCCCGCGACCTGCACCCTCCGCCGACGTTCCCGAAAACCGGAGTTGACCATGCCGAAGACCACCTACCCCAGCACCCCCGCCGAGGTGGCCGCCGCCGTCCTCGACGCCATCGACACCCACCCCGAGGCATTCGACATGAACTCCTGGCTGTTCACGCCGGATGGCAGGTGGCTCGACCCCGAGACCGAGCCCTCGTGCGGCACAACGATGTGCGGCGGCGGCTGGGTTGCGCACCTCACCGGCTGGACGCTCGGGCCCAGGACCTACGCCTACAAGGACGGCGTGGACCGCCTGACCGAGGAGGTTGCAGCGGAGGCGCTCGACCTCCCCGACACCGCCTCGTTCCACGGAACCGCCGAAGCGCTCCTCACCCGCCTCCGCGAGATCGCCGGACGCTGACTCCCCCAAGCCCCCGGCAGCCGGACATGCGACCCGCGCCACAGCGCACCGACTCGCTTCCGGCTGCCGGGCCCCAGCGGTCCCCGCAGGCTGCGGGGACCGCTGGGGCCGGCCTCCCCGACGCCGTTCCCGCCCCGGCGAGCGGGCGCGGCCAACCGGCCAGCTCGTCACTGGCCGCCGATCCGCCGCCCCGCCGGCCCACACGTTGCGCGGGGCGGCGGACCCGCCCACCGCCCCATGTTCCCTCCGACCGCCGGGAGTTCTGATCGTGACCGCCGACATCCTCACTATCGACACACCGTCCGGCACGGTGCGCGCCACCGCCCAGCCACGGGGCAAAGACGCCGTCGTGTACGCCCTGACGGGCGCGCTGCGCGGCTGCGTGCACGTGGCCGGCACCCATCATCCGCGCCACTGGGACCAGTTCACCGCGCTGCGCGTGAGCCTCGGCTCCGTCAACGCCATGGAAGCAACCGCGCCGGCCGAGTCCCTGCCGCGCAGGCGCGGCAGCGCGACCGGCTACACCGGTGGCCTGGTGCGGTGGACAGACGCCGATTACCCGTACCAGCACGCCGCGATGACCCCCGTGGAGTCAGCGGCCGGAAACGCCCCTGCCCCCACGACGGGCGAGACCCTCGCCCTGGTCATGCGGGCCTGCGCCGAGGACGTCGCTCACCGGCCCGACCTTCACCGTCTGCTGGACGCCTCCCGTGAGCGTGAGACCCCCGGCCTGCTGCGCTTCCTCGACTGGTCGATGCGTCGGGGCGAGGCTGAGGCAGCATGCTTCGAGCGCAAGGCTCAGGCCCACCGCCGCGACGCCCGCACCGCCGTCTCCAGCTGGTGGACGGCCGCCCGGTGGCTCACCGCCCGTCCGCACCCGGTCCTGACGTTGGTGCTGATGAACTACCGAGGGTCGCTCGCGCGCCGCGCCGACTACCTGCCCGCATACGCCGAGTACGCCGAGCGCGCGGGCCGCGAGGAGCGCGATCGCGTCGGTCGCCTCCGCAACGAGATCGCGTCCCTGCGCGCCCAGCAGCGGCCGCGCAGGCGAACCCGCGGCCCCGCCGCCCGGCAGCACCCTGCTGTCGATACCCCGTTGACCGCGCACAGCAGGAACTCCCCGGCATGAGCAGCTCGCTGCGGCCGTGGCGCCCCGAGGACTTCGACGACACGTGCGAGACCTGCGACGCGCCGCCTGGCCAGCTCTGCCGTCCATGGTGCACGACCGGATACACCGCCGCCGACGCACGCCGCGAGGCCGAGCGTGCGGCCGAGAAGGCGCGGAGGAATCGGTGACCTGCGCCCCTCCCTCTGAACAACTCGCCGCCGCCATCCAGGGAATACCCGACCGGCAACACTTGTTAATCTAGTATCGAACTTGCCCGGAGTGACGTCCTGGCAGGCGCCGAATCCGCACGAAGGGAAGTCCCAGGCATGGGCTACGACATGTACCTCGTACGCTCCCCAGAGGGCGAGGACGCAGCCTACGAAGCAGCCAGCAGGTCGTTCGACGCGGCCGTGGAGCACCGCGACGGTCTCGACCTCCCGTATGGCCACCCGGAGTATCAGGCCGTCCAGGTGAAGGTCACCAGCGCCTACGACGCGATGGAGGCGGTCCGCACCACGCACTTCTACCTGACGACCTGGGCGATGAGTGAGTGCCGGGCGCTCATGGACCACTTCGGCATGCTGGTTGCCGCGCAGCCACCGGACCGCCCCGCGCCCGAGGAATACGGGACCACCGCCGGGGAGGCCGTTCTCGCCCCGGCAGGGAACGCGGCTCCGGCGCAGGTGCAGCGGTACCGCAAGGCTCTTGAGGAGCGGCTGTCCTGGGCACCGCCGCAGCCCGAGGGCATCGCGGCCCACAAGCTCGGCGGCGACGAGGGCTGGACCGTCACCCCCGGAGAGATCCATGCAGCTCTCACGGCGTACGAGGCCAGCAGGGCCACGAACCCCGCGCTCCTTTCGGAGGTCATCGAAGACGCCGACTGGTGGCCCGAGTGGATCGACTACCTCAAGCATGCCGCCAGGCACGGCGGGTTCCGCACCTACGGGCCCCCCGTGACCTGACGCGCCCCGCGCCGGTCACCGCGACACGGCGCGAGTCACAGACCGGCCGGGCCCGTTCCCTTCGTTTGGGGCCCGGCCGCCCACGGCCCGGCCCGCGGTCGAGCCTCGTGCGGTCGCCCCTCGAACCGCACCCGCGCTCCCGCGTGCCGGGCCGACCACCTCCTACGCAGCGAGCACGAGAAGCACCCTTGACCAAGCCCCCCTCCGCCCTGCTCCTGACCTGCGGCGCACAACTCGTCGAAATCGATCTGCCGTTCGGCCATGACAGCGAATCCAGCGCCGAGCGCCGTGCAGTGCTGCGCGCGGCCCTGCGATGCGACCGATTCGACGTCGTCTCCCTGACCCGCCAGTGGGACATGTGGATTGACGACGAAGGCATGTACAACCACCCGGTGAATCCCGCCGCAACGGCTCTCGCCCGGCGGTTCGGCTTCACGCACCAGCACTATCACGGCCCCGTCCTGCTCACCGGAGGGCCCGACGCGGAAGGCAACACCCTCCCGCTGCTGAGGCAGCAGCTCATCGGCCTGCTGCTCACCTTGGAAGACCTGTGACAGCACCGGGCCCCAGCCACCGGACGCTCCACCAGGACCTTGCAGGAGCCGACACCCGCACAGTCTTCTCCCGGCCGTGCGCGCATGGCTCCTGCGGGACGGGCCTTCCACCCACCGACTCACCAAGGGGTCCGGCTCGGCACCGCGCCGTACCGCCGGCACCCCCGGCCACTTAGTCTCCGGAGTACCTGCCATGCCCGACCCCACCACCCTGCCCGATCCGTTCGAGACCGCAGCCCAGGCATTCGGGGCGCTGCTGGATGCCCTCGGACCAGGACGCCATCACCTGGTGTGCAGCGCTCATACCCCCCTCGGGAGCTTCGCCTCCGCCTCGGCGACCGTCGAATGCACTCCCGACGACCAGGACCAGGCGAACGCCGACTACGAAGGCTGGTTGATGTTCTGTCACCTCCTGGCGCAGACCTCCATCGCCTTCCGGGACGCGACCATCTTCACGCGCACGCACACCACCGACAGCACATCCGTACTGCGCGGCTGGTCCGTCACCAACGGGTGGCCCCAACCCATGGCAGCGGCCGACGTGTTCGCGGCGTACTGCACCGACCTCGCCACTGGCGACCCGATCCCGCCCGAGCCGGGCACGGACTACCAGGCGGGCACCCCGCTCCCGACCGCTTCAGGCGACAGCGGCCACTGAGCGCCGCGAGCACGCCCCGCTCGCCGACCCTCCAGCACCACCACGAGAAGGAGGTGAACACTTGCCTTTCCGGCATTTATTATCTAGTATCGAAGTAGATACGGTGTCGTCGGCACCCAGCCTGCGCGCCGTGATCTCACTGCCCGAGAGGAACGCACCGCCATGTCGCGTGCCGAAGATCCCACTCCCTTTCCCACCGGCTGGCCCAAGGCCCGCTATCGCGCCACCCGCCGCGCGATGAAGGCGCTCCGGCTCGCCGATCACGCGCTGCGCCATGGGCTCGCCTACACGCCCGACGACGCCACCGACGAGCTGATCCGCACCGCTGCCGAGCAGACCGGTCACCGCCAGCCGTCCAAGACCACGTGCTCACTCGTGCGCGCAGTCCTTGGACTGCTGCTTTCCCAGACCGACGCCAGCGGACCCGTCACCCGCATGGTCATCACAGTCGACGACCGCCCCACGGCCTGACCGGCCGACCGGACGGGCCGGGACATGCCCGGCCCGCCAAGCACCACCAGCACAGGAGTACCCCCATGTCCAGCGACTCCCCGGCGAAGAAGACCACGACGACCCCCGCCAAAGCCGCCTCTGCCGCGCCCCTGAAGACCCCGCAGCCTGAGCCGTCGGCCGTCGAAGAAGCCCACGACCAGATCGTCCGCCTCGACCCAGCCCTGATCGTGCGCGACGACTACAACGCCCGGACCACCGACACCGAACCGGACGACGACCTCAAGGCATCGGTGGCCGAACTCGGCGTACAGGACCCCATCCACGTCCGGCCGCAGGAAAACGGAACCTACGGCGCGTTCAAGGGATGGCGGCGCGCACAGGCCCAGCAGGACGCCAATGCCACGGCCAAGGCCGAGGGCAGGCCCGCACGCAAGATCCCCACGATCATCCGGGCCGACCTGGTGGGCAACGACGCCATGACGCACCTGCTGTCGCTGATCGAGAACGATCACCGCGAGCAGATGCACGACCGCGACCGGGTCAAGGCCATCGAGACGCTGGCGCTCATCGACGTGAGCGAGGAGCAGCGCGAGACGATGGCCCGCGCCCTGAAGATCAAGCGGGCCGAGCTGCGCGCGGCGCGCGAGGCCGCCCGCCTGGACGACGCCCAGCTCCACCGGGCAAGCGTCCAGGGCTTCGACCTGATGCAGATGGCTGAAATGGCCGAAGTCAGCGACGTCTCCCGGGCCGTTCAGGTGCTGGAGGACGCTCACGCCAAAGACACTGCCGAAGAAGGCGGCGGGCGCGGTCACTGGGACCAGGCCCTGGCCCAGCTCCGGCAGGCCAAGGCCGACACCGAAGCCCGGCAGACGGCACTGGACGCACTGGAAAAGGCCGATGTCCCGCTGCTGCCCGACTACTTCCCTTGGGGGACGAAGGACACCTCCCGGCCGCTGACCGAGCTGCGCACGCCCCTGGGCGCGCCGCTCACGCCGGACAAGCACGCCTACTGCTCCGGCCATGCCGCCCGCCTGGATGAGGAGTTCCAGCCCGTCTGGTACTGCTCCGACCCCGCCAAGTACGGGCACAAGCTGCGCCCCGGAGCCAAGCAGGCCAAGCAGTCCATGAGCGAGGAGGAGAAGGAGGCGCGGGCGCGGACCATCGCGGGCAACAAGGCGTGGAAGACCGCGCGGACGGTCCGCGAGGACTTCGTGAGGCGGCTGTGCAAGGGAAAGTCCCTGCCCGAGCCCGTGCGTCAGTTCGCCCTGCGCACGGTGATGAGCCCGCCCTACCTGTACGCGAAGTGGTGCGAGAAGGGCGAGACCGAGGCCGTCGCCCAGTTCCTCGGGGTCCCGGACCCCAACGCCGACACATCCCAGTACAGCCGTGAGGGAGATCCGTTCGACGACCTGGTCAGCCGCCAGGGCAAGACCAAGGGATGGCACCAGGTGTTCGCGCAGGTGGCCGCCGCGTTCGAGTACAGCATGCGCGAGCCGAAGGCGTGGCAGGGCCTCAGCCGCCACCAGGCCGCCTACCTGCTGTGCCTGAAGGCGGAGGGCTACCGGCTGTCCGACGTGGAGGAACTCGCCGTCACCAAGTACCTGCCCCAGCCCGACGACGAGGCCCAGGCCGCCGACCTGGCCGCCTGAGCCTGCCGGGTGCAGCACTCCGAGCAGCGGTGCTGCGCCCGGCCCTCTCGCCTCCCCCACAGCCAAGGAGTACGTCGTGTCCGACGACATCTGTCCGTCGGGACGACGGCGCTACCCCGACCGCGCGGCCGCTCGCGCAGCCTTCGGAGCCACCCGTGCCCGCGGCAAGTCGACGCGCGGCTACCGCAAATGCGGGATCTGCGACGGCTGGCATCTCACGCCCGAGCGCAACCAGCGCCCACGCCGACGCAGACGCGCGCGGACGCCAGGACGGCCGCCGCAGCGCGATTCGGGGGACCGTGCCCGTCCCTGATTGCCGGTCACAGACGCACCCAGCGCCTGACCGGCCCCCAACCCCTCACCCTGCGACCCGGCCGGGCACGCCCCGTGCCCGGCCGGGTCCGATCAGCCTGTGAAAGATCGACCTCTCCATGAATCCCGCGATACCCCAGCGGGTCGCAGTCCTCTCCCTGCTGCGCCAGACGGACGACGGTCCGGATCTCACGGGACACCTCCTGACCTTCGGCCCGCAGGAGTTGCTCGACCTCTACCGGCGCGTGTGGGGTCTGTTGTGGATCAGTCGTCCGGAGCTGGTCGAGTGGGCGCATCCGCTGCGAGGGTGGCTCGACGAGGAGGAGCAGAGCACGAATCGGCTCGCTGCCGTCCACGCGGTCACCCGTGCCGCGCTGGAGACCGGATTGCTGGAGCTGACGGCAGATGCGGACCCGTCCTGGCGATCGGAAACCGACGTGCTTGGCTTCCTCGTCACCGAACTGCGCTCCCGTGGCGCGCGGGAGGCGCTCGGCCAGGTCCATACTCCGCCGGAGATGTGCGACCTGATGGCCTGCATGACGTTGTCCGGGGAGGACCTCCCCGAGGGGGCATGGCTGGGTGAACCGGCGGCCGGCACCGGCGGCCTCGTTCGAGCTGCCGCCCAGTACCTGCGTGAGAGCGGCCGCGATCCGCGCGCCTACGTGTGGGCCATGAACGATCTCGACCCCATCTCCTCGGCCTGCTGCGCCGTCAATGCGGTCGTGTGGGACCTCGGTCGCCGTGTGCTGATCTCCTGCACCGACACCCTGCATGAAGGCGACGGCACCGAACGGGCCCTCGCGGAGCGGACGGCAATCTTCGCTCGCCGCGACGAGCTCATCGGCCGCGCCCAGACGATCGCCGCCACCTACGAGGCCATCTCCGAGGTGGAGGACCTGATCTCGCGCGGCCCCGGCCCAGCAAAGGTGTCCTGACCATGCCCTCACCCTCATTCGATCAGGCCACACATGAAGGTGCCGCGATCGCCGATCTGTTCAGCCGGATCAAGGACATCGAGGAGAGCTCCGGCGACTGGAACGGCGGCGAGGTTGTCGCTGTGCTGTCCCAGTGGTTTTCCGAACTGCATTTCGACGTCGACGGCAGTGCAGATCAGGTGCGGCGCCCGCAGCCCGGCCTGAACCTCCGCCCGTCGGCGGGCCCGGAAGTCCACTGAGCTGTACGGCAGTTCGCAGGCATCCCGAAGGGCCGCTGACGAGCGGACACGCGCCGCGCCCAAGGCCCTGACCTGCACCGGATCGCAGCCGCGGTAGGGGATGCGGCCTCGGGATCCGCTTGCAATTCCAGTTGCTTTTATCTAGTATCGAATTAGCCGCTGGTGAAGTGCCCCGCCTGCGGGGCAGCGTCGACGTGCCGAACGACGGCCGCATACCGGCAGCCCACCGCCGAGCCGCTACGCAAGCACGCATCCCGTCCGGCAGCGCCCTCAACAGACGCGGCCCTCACCCACCTCTCTTCGGGGAGGGCCGCGCCACGGGCGCCCCGGGATCACTCGCCCAGCCTGAGGAATTCGTCATGCCCACCTCTGCATGCGCGCCCGCCGCCGACCGACGGCAGACCACTGTTCAACCTCGTCCCGAGCAGGTCAGAGAACTGCCCTACCCCATCGCCGAGGACTACGTGAAGGACTGGACGTCCGAGCGCGCCCTCGTGGAGCTGATCGCCAACGCGCTGGACGAAGACCCGCACACCGAAGTGGCCTGGAGCGACGGCGTTCTGACCATCCACGACCAGGGGCCCGGCATCCCCCGCACCGGACTGCTCCTGGGTGCTTCCCGGAAGACCAGCCAGCAGATCGGCCAGTTCGGGGAAGGCAAGAAGCTCGCAGCGCTCGTCCTCGCCCGCGACCCGAAGATCGGCACGGTCCAGTTCGACACGGTCGGCTACAGCTTCATGCCAGTCCTGAAACCGAGCACGTACCTCACCGACGTCCCCGGCCTTGACGAAAGCCATCAGAGCCTGGTTCTGCACTACGAGTACTGGTCCACCAACCGGCAGCACGGCACTCTCATCAGCGTCCTCTGCTCGCGGAAGGTTGCCGAAGAAGCCATCAGCCGGGTCCGCTACCTCAGCAACCCCGCCTACCGACCCCCGCAGGACCACGCAGAGATCATTCTGGACGGTCAGCCGGGACGCATCTTCGTCGGCGGCATCCTCGTCTCCACCGACACCCGGCTGGCCGCCAGCTACGACCTCCCCCTGGCCACAGCCAAGGGCGAACAGAACCGTGACCGCACGATCGTCGACGGAGCCGCACTCGAGACCCACATCCGCAGTGCTCTCGCAGCCAGCACCGACCCCGCCGTCATCGCACGGTTCGTCGACCGCGCGTTGAACGGCCCGCGCCTGTCGGCCGCCGAGACCTACTTCGACTCGGTCACCGACTTCGCCGTCCGCCGCGCCTTCCGCGATCACGCCCAGACCCTGTGGAACGACGACGAGGTCTACCACAATGCTGCGGGCACCGTGGTCGAGGACGAACTTCATCTGCAAGGCCGAGGCGTCACATGCGTCACCAGCAGGCTGAACCGTCATATGCACGGCGCCCTGATGCGCCTGCTCGGCATCAGGCCCGTACGGGAGGCCGTGGCGCACCATCAGCGCCAGTACCCCAAGACGCAGTGGGTGAAGCACGGCGACGTCTACGCCGAGCGGCGCCGCACGCTGGACCTGGCCTGTGCGGTCTTCCGCAGCGTCTTCGGCCTGGACTCACTCGGAAAGGTCAGGGTCTACCGGGAGGACGAGGCTTCGGCGCTCTACTGCTCCAGCGGCATCTACGAGGCCGCCACCGACGTGCTGGGCATCAAGGAGAGCACCCTGGATGACCTGGATACAACGTTGCGCGTGGTGTTCCACGAAGGCGGCCACCGGCGGGCGGCCAGGGAGGGCAACCTCAGTTCATCCGACCGCAGCGAGGGGTTCGAGCTGGCCATGGACGCCATGGGCGGCAGCCTCCTGCGGCTGCTCATGGCTCCCGAGCCGCGCCGCTTCCCGCTCCTCGACGCCGAGGCGTGGCAGCACGTCTCGCTGCCGTCCGGCGCCTACCTGGCCGACTGTTCGGATCTGACCGGTCTTCGCCAAGCCCAGCCGACCATCAGCCAGGTCCGCAGGGCCAAGCGGCTGGAAGCAGCCCCCGAACCACGCCGCCTGCTGGCCGAACTCTCCGAGCAGCGCATGGCCGCCGTCATGGCGGAACGCGGTAATCGCACGGCCGAGAAGGCCTTGGCCAGGGTCGCCTGGACCATGACGCAATGGCGGTTGATTGCGAACCCGCACCCCACCGGCTACCGCCGATCCGGCGGGTTCACCTGCATCCCCGACTACCGCAGGGCCTGCGCACTCGCCGAACTCCTCGGCATTCACGCACCAGTGCTCTACCTCGGACACATCGCCGTCGAAGGCCCCCTCTACAACGCCCGGAAGGGCACCAGTCCGGCCAACCGTCCCTGGAGGAAACCCCTGAGCACCCACATACCGAAGGTCATTTCCGACCTGCGGGCTCTCGGCGGACCCTACGCAGCGCAGGCCGACGCCATCCAGGCCATGTCTCAAGGGCGTACGCCCTACGACGCGGAGGGTTCTTGGCTCCGCCCGGTGATCGAACTCCTCAACGCGGAGAAGCAGCGGCTCAACTGCTGAGAGGACAGACCCGTCTGCCGCCGGTCCGGGATGTGCGGTCCTTCGAGGGCGGCCCGGCCGGTGGGGCGGGCAAGCAGCCGGCGCCGGTGCGCGCCGAGCGGCCTCCGGGCCGGCACGACAGGCTTGCCTCTCCCTGACCTGTAGAAATCCCCACCTGGCGGGATGGGGTCCGCTTGCATCTCACCCATTAAGTATCTAGTATCGAATATACAGGGAGGTTGACACCCTCCCTGCGCCGAACCACACGAGACAGGAGTGACCCCGTGCCCACACCCGACCCCGTCCCCTCCGCCAGCGGGTCCACGCAGGACGGCGCCCGCCGCCGCTCCCGGAACTGAGGGCCGCCATGACCGGCGAGACCATCGTCACCGTCACCGGAAACCTGGTCGCCGACCCCGAAATCCGGTTCACCGAAAAGGGCACGCCCGTCGCCCGCTTCCGGGTCGCATCAACGCCACGGGTCTACGACCGCAGCACCGGCCAGTGGACCGACAGCGAATCACTGTTCATCACCTGCACGGTGTGGCGGCACGTTGCCGAGCACGTCTGCGAGTGCCTGCAGCGCGGCATGCACGTCATCGTCCAGGGCCGCCTGCGCCAGCGCTCCTACACCGACCGCGAAGGCATCAAGCGCACCGTGTTCGATCTCGACGCCGACGACGTCGGGCTGAGCCTGCGTCACCGCATCGCCTACACCGACAGCACCCTCCCGCCCGCGCTGGCCCGACCCACCGCACCCGCACCGCCCCAAGCAGCACCTGCCGCAGCCCAGGGCGCGCCGGAACACGAGCGACGGTCCCGCTCACAGCGACACGGCGGCTGGGCCCGCATCCGCTGACGTCCCTGGAGATCCCCGTGTCCAGTGGCAGCTCCCTGACCCCGATGCCGGAATTCCGGCCCGCGGTCAAGGAATCCCGACCGGTCCGCCTGGCCTTCGAAGGCCCTTCCGGGTCCGGCCGCACCCTGACCTCCCTACTGGTCGCCGCCGAGCTCGGCGAACCGATCGCGCTCATCGACACCGAACGCGGGATGGCAGCCAAGTACGCCGACCGTGTGCCCTTCCACACCCAGGAGTTCACCCGCTACGACCCCAGGTCACTGTTCGCGGCCCTCGCCCGCGCCGCCATGCGCGGCTACCCCGTGCTGATCGTCGACACCTACAGCGCCTTCTGGAGCGGCGAGGGCGGCATGCTCGACAAGGTCAACGGCGAGGCCCGGGCCGGATACGGCGGCACCAACGCCGGATGGTCGAAGTACCGGCCGGAGGACCGCACCGTCACCGAGGCCCTGGCCGCCTACCCCGGGCACGTCATCGTCACCCTCAGGGCCCGGACCGACACCGTCATCGAAACCGACCCTCGCGGCCGCCAGTACGCCCGCCGGATCAGCGTCCGGCCCGAGCAACGAGCAGACATCGAGTACGGCTTCGACGCGGTGGGCACACTCGGCCCGGTCGCCACCGCGTACTTCGGCAAGAGCCGTATCCCCGCACTAGCCGGAGAGGTCATCGAACAGCCCGGCGAGGACCTCGGCCGCACCATCCTCGCCTGGGCCGACGACGGTGTCCCCAACTGGCCCCAACGGTCATTCATCGATCGCGCCCGCGACCCGGACGCCACGGTCGACAGCCTGCGTGAGCTCTGGTCGGAGATCGTCACCGCCCGCGCAGCGGGCTTGGCCGCACTCGACCTCCACGACCAACCCATCACGCTCGCCGAGCTCGTCACGAACCGCGGCAAGCAGCTGCGCGCCTTCGCCCCCGCACCCCAGCCGGATCCGCCGGCCCCACCCGCCTGAACGCCCCGGAAAACGACATGAACGACACCCCCACCGCCGCCCACCAGCAGACCACCATCCCCAGCAGCCTCGGCCACGACTTCGCCGACACCTGGTGCGGCACCCTCACCGCCGACATCGCCCCCCTCCTGAACTGCGAGGAAGTAGACGTACTCGCCAGCCTGCTGCGCACGCTCGGCGCCGAACAGGCCGCCGACGAATGGATCGACGCCCACTCCGTAGCCGACAACGAGCCACAGGACAGCCACTACCGGGACCCGAACGACCCCGAGGTGCTCTCGGCCGACACATTCCGCTGGCACCCCGGCCTCGAAGAGGCATGACGCCGTGGCCCACGAACACCCCGTCGCGATGAGCCCCTGCGTCAACTGCGGGCGACCGTTCATGTACGACCCGGAGCGTGTGGTGTCGGTCCTGGTCGACACCGAGACCGGCTGGTACCCCGAGCCCGGCCGACGGCATCACGCGGTCCGAGAACCGGCCTGCCACTTCTGTGTCAGGGCAGCGAACGTCGAGCGGCGCAAGCGAGGCCTTCCCCTGGGCTACGAGGGCGACACCTACGCCGACCTGGTGAGCCGCCTTGCCCGGGACGAGTGGAGCTGACCCCTCGTGCGCCGTTCCCCGCACTCCCCCGGCGCCCCGGACCTGGTCGCCGCCCCACAACGAACCACCCTCACGGCCCTGTT
This sequence comes from Streptomyces sp. NPDC048275, assembly GCF_040652275.1. Classification (NCBI taxonomy): domain Bacteria; kingdom Bacillati; phylum Actinomycetota; class Actinomycetes; order Kitasatosporales; family Streptomycetaceae; genus Streptomyces; species Streptomyces sp. NPDC048275. The sequence continues at coordinate 6,124 of NZ_JBEZLR010000136.1, read as the reverse complement.
GGAGGGCATCTCATGAAAAGCCGTGTCCGCACACCGGATACCGTCTCCGCACTCGCGGACGTGCGCATTCCCTTTCCCCACACCGACCGCCCCACTCCCTGCCAGGACGACCCGGCGCAGTTCGCCTTCGAAGAGGTCGCCGACCGACTTCAGCGGACGAAGACCATCGCCAGGGCCAAGCTCGCCTGCTCCGGCTGTCCCGTCGTCCAGGGCTGTCTGAAATGGGCGCTGGCCAACCCGTCGCTGACCCGCAGAGGTGTGTGGGCGGCAACCACCCCCGGCAAGCGCGGCGCGCTGCGCAACGGGCTCGTGCAGCGCCTCGGTGACGACTGGGTCGGGCTCGTGGCTGACCAGGACCGCCGACGCGAGCAGCAGCAGACAGCACGCACCGTGCCGCCCACGATCCGGGAGCAGATGCTCGCCCGCCTGGAGCTGGAGCTCATCCCCACCCCGCCGCAGCCCTACGAGCCGTGGCGTGAACCGCTCACACCCCAGCGCCGCGCCTACAACCGGCGCCTCCTCGAACTCGCCCTCGCTGGCAAGGCCCCCATGAGTGGCCGCCATCGGCCACCGAAACCGCGCAGCGCCCCCTGACTGCCACTTCCCGCTTCCCGCTTCCCGCTTCCCGCTTCCCGCTTCCCGCAGGAGACTTCGATGCCTACGCCGACCTTCCCGTCCTACGTCGCACCGGTCCACGCCCGGCACGGCTCCTACTCCCCCCGCTACGGCTGGCTCCTCAAGACGCACCTGGCCGTGCTGGACAACCCACGCGTGTTCGCAACAGCCCGCGCGATCGTCGAACTCGGTGCCGGCAAGAGCGCGGTGGCCTCCATGCGGTTCTGGTCATCGGCGTTCAAACTCACCGACGAGATCCGCCATGGGCCCGGCACAGCCATCGACGTGACTCCTACCGCACGGGGCCGGTGGCTGCTCGACGAAGACGGGGCCGACCCCTACCTGGAGCAGGACGGCAGCCTGTTCCTGCTGCACTGGTGGCTGCTGGCTCCGCCCTGCCTGGTGCCCGCCTGGTTCTACACCTTCTGCCTGTCGCCGTTCGCCCGGCTGGAGCCGGGCTCTCTGCGGGAGGGGATGCTGCGCGCGGCCGCCGCGGCAGACTGGAGGTGGCTTCCCACAGCCGCCACGCTCCACCGCGACATCAGTTGCATGATCCGCATGTACACCACAGGCAGCGCCCATGAGCAGCCGCGCACCACGCTCGAGGACCTGGTCGACCGCCCGTTCAGTGCCCTGGGCATGATGAGCGCCGCCCCCGACGGCGTGGTCCGCCTGAGCCCTTCGGCCGGCGTCAGGACACCGGCCGCGGTGGTGGCGTATGCCTGCCTGGAGTACGCCTCACGGTCCACACCCGGCCCGGGCAGTATCTCGCTCGGCCGTCTCCTGCACGACGACGCCGGGCCGGGGCGCGTGCTGCGGCTCCAGCCGCGCAGCCTTCGGCGCGCGCTGCAGGCCGCCGCTACGCGGCACCCGCAGCTGGGCGTAGCGGACTCCGGTGACGGCACCGAGGTGCTCACGTTCAACCGCCCCCCGCTGGCGCTGGCCTGGGATGTCCTCGACGAGAGCTACGGGCGCGTTCGGCAACGTGTCGGTGTCCACCCCGAACAGGACGCCCACGGATCCCGGCCAGGAGACGCGCGTCCAGTCGAACAGTTGTCATTCGGCGAACCGGCGTCCCAGGACAGCCGCTGACCTGGCCCGCCACTCCACCGGCAGCTAGCCGGAGATCACGGTCCCCCCACCACAACATCTTTATCTCGGATCGACTCTGCGCGGTCGCTTCCCGCGGCCGCGCCTCACGGAGCACCACCATGATCAACCTCCCAGCACCCGGGCTGACGCGCCGGAAGCCCTCGATGGCGGCACCGTGTTCTGCCCCGACCTGATCATCGGCAGGCATCCCGTCCACGGCGTCCTGGCCGACGGCCACGTCGACGACGTCACCGTCCTCCTGCTGGAACAGGCCGGGTTCGTCTACGACGAGGACCTCGGTGTGCACCGGGTGCCCGCCGGTACGTCCTCCGACGCCGAACAGGACTGCGTCCAGCGTGCGATGACCTTGTTGTCCGGCCGCTTGTCCGTCGTCTACCTCTCCGACGACCTGGCCGCCGAGGCCGCCGGATTCTCGCACCAGAAGTCCCCGCCGGCCTGAGCGCAGGCGCGCATCACCACCTGGCTCTCACCGCCCCCGGATGGTGCCCGCTGCCGCCCCTTCGCCCCAGGCCCTGTTCCTTCTGCACGTCTTTCGGAGGCGTCACATGCCTACCTTTCTGCAACAGCCCACCTATGGTCTGAGAGGCCCGGACGGTCAGGGCTGGAACCGGCTCAGCCTAAATGCCCACTTCGACCAGCGTCACCAGTGCGGGTGGCAGCCGAGGCATTTTGCCGCGCTGTTCGAGGCGTTGACCGGCCGTCAGCAGTGGGGCGGGTTCGGGCGCTGCTACGTCGGTCCCGGCTCATGCGGGACATGCCCTGTGCAGCTCCGCCGCCTCGCGCGCGAGGGCGGAATCGACTGGCCCGGCAGGATGCCGCTGCTCCTGGCCCGCGTACGGCCGTGGCCGCTGACTCCCGGAGCCCTCTTTGCCGATCCGGCGTCCGGGCGCAGCTCGCTGGAGTTGTCCCCCTGGCGGGGTGGGCCGCCGGTGCTCGAGGCCGGATGGGTGGAGATCCTGAACACCCCGGGCCACACGATCAGCTGGTGCTGGCAGGACGGGCAGGGCGAAGCGTTCTGGCTCGTGCGCGACCACCCCGCCGCGGACGCCGCGGTGGTGCTCAGCAGGAAGCTCGGCGCCGGCATGCGGCACGAGCTGTATGGCGGGCCCGGCGAGCCGCGTCTGGCCGTGTTGACCTGCCACGGGTCCTGCGCCCACGAGGCGTACCACCTGCAGCACCTGGCCGCCGACCTCGCCGACCGACCTGCCCGGACCGGCGCGCTCGGACCGCATGCCGAGGTCCCCGAGCGTCTGCCCGGTGTTCCCCTCACCAGACTCGCGCACGACGGCAGCAGCAGCCTGATCCACCGCGACTGCTCCCGCGACTACGGCTCGTCCACCGTCCAGCTCAGGTGGGACGTGCCGTTCGACGAGAGCACCGCGACCGCCCTCGTGGCCCACACCGTGCGCCTCATCGCCATCTGAGTCGAAGCGCGGGCCCTCATTTCCCTATGGCCGCGCCTCGGACTCCACCCACAGGTCCCACCGCTACACGCCGCCGTTCCCGTGACCACGCCCGGGCACGGCTCTTGGAGAAGATCCCCATGGAACACCCTGCCGCCTTCCTCGCGTCGGCCATCCCCGTCAGCCCCGACCACGCCGATGTCGCCGAGATGCTCGGGGATCCGGCGACCGACCACTGCGCGCGCGACGACGGCACCTATGTCCCCGGCCCTTCCGCCGCCCGAACCCGGCCCTGGACCCTGCCCCCCGTTCACGGCAGGGTGCTCGTCGCGGCCGCGGCCCGTCCGGGCGAGAAGTGAGGCCGCGCCGTGCCCACTGCTGCCGCGTACACGCCGTCACTGCTCGACTTCACCGCCGACGACGACCTCGACACCGTCATCAACTGGGGCCTGGGAGCGGACAGCACCGCCTACATCGCGCGGATGCTCACCGACCCTGCCGCCCACGGGATCGACCTGGACCGCACCGTCGTCCTCTACATGGCCACCGGCAGCGAGTGGCCCGAAACCCGGCTCCTGGCCGACGAGTTCATGCTCCCGCTGTTGCGCGAGAACGGCGTGCGCTTCGTCCAACTGGCGCGCAACGGGCACCTCCAGTCCGACGGCTTCACGATCCTGGACGACTCCCGCCACCCCGAGCAGCTCTTCGCGCGTGGGCCGTGGACGCTGTGGGACGACCAGGAGTCCGTCGGCACGGTGCCCCAGGTGGCCGGCACCCGCAAATGCAGCCTGTGGGCGAAGGCCGACGTCGGCGACTGGTGGCTCACCCAGGTCTTCGGCGGCCGGCCGTTCCGACAGATCATCGGCTTCAACGCCGACGAGGAGGGCCGCCGTTTCGGCGACCAGGTCACCTCGAAGATGCCCGGACGTATCGGGGAGTTCCCACTTGTGTCCTGGGGGTGGGGTCGGCAGCAGGTCGAGGATCACCTCCTGAAGCGGTTCGGCCTGCACTGGCCGAAGTCGTACTGCACGTTCTGCTGCTTCCCCACCTCCATGGGCGCGCTGCCCGCCCACATGGAGCGCATGCGCGCCCACCCGGACATCGCCGGTGAGGTGCTGCGCCTGGAGTACACGGCGATGAGCCTCAACCCGAACGCGAAGCTCTACGGCCGCAAGACCCTCCTGGAACTCTTCGACCCGACCCAGCCGCGGGACCGGGCGTGCCTGGAGGCGTTCCAGCGCGAGCTCGACATGCCGTGGGCGCTCTACCACGTGCGCCGCCTGTTCCTGCTGTCCGAGGACGGCAGGCGGCGCCCGGTGAAGCGCTCCACCGAGCGCGTCGACCTCGGCCGCCCGCAGCAGCTCGCCCGGCGGCTGATCTCCATCTCCGGGCGGCACCACGTCGAGGCCGAGCACGACCCGGTGTACGGGCGCGCCCGGGCCTGGGTCCGCCCTCGCGCAAAGGGCTGGCCGATGGCGGAGGAGCTCTTCGCCACCGCCCCCGCCCGCGTGATCAACAAGCAGGACAAGGACTTCGAGCAGCTCTGGGACGCCCTGATCTCGGGCTCTGCCGCCCAACTCCCGCTCGTCTGAACCGAAGCACCCTCACCCCCCTCGCTCGGAACGACCATCCCCTGATCATCAGTCCCTTCTCCCGCGCAGTGCTGTACCTGGCAACGCCGTCCGGCGCTGACATACGGGCTGCCATGCAGGCCGGGCTGCTGGCCTGCATGACGACCCCGGCCCAGGGCAACGTGATCCCGCCCGGCGCCCTGTACGCCTGCGACAACGGCAAGTTCGGCAAGGGCTGGCCCGGCGAGCAGGCCTGGTTCGCCTGGCTGACCGTCGACCGCTACGGCCCAGGCAGCTGCCTGTGGGCAGTAGCCCCCGACGTCCCCATGGACGCCGTGGCCACCCTCGCCGAGTCGGTGCCGTGGCTGGCGCGGATCCGCACCCTGGGCATCCCCGTCGCCTTCGCTGCCCAGGACGGCAGCGAGCACGGCCTCATCCCCTGGGGCTCCTTCGACGTGCTGTTCCTCGCTGGCAGCAGGCCTGGAAGACCGGCCCGGCCGCCCACCGCCTCGCTGTGAAGGCCCGCGAGCGCGGACTGGCCGTCCACATGGGCCGCGTCAACTCCCGCCGGCGGCTGCGCCTCGCACAGGCCTTCGGCTGCACCAGCTGCGACGGCACCTACCTCGCCTTCGGGCCCGACACCAACCGCCCCCGCCTCCTGGCGTGGATGAACGAACTCCGCGCCATCCCAACCCTGTTCGGAGACGACACATGACGACCTGGCTGCGCTTCGTGGGCGCCTCGATTATGGGCATCCTCGACCCGGTCCCCTCACCCGTGCCCTCCCCCAGCAGAAGTTCGGAACGCACCCCGTACAGGTGGTTCACGAATTGCGGCTGGTTGTAGGAACCAAGCAGAAAGCCCAGATTGAGCTGGTCGTTCCCGGCGTCTCGGGTGCGGGCTTCGCACGTAGTGGTGGAGTGTGCCGGGGTTGACCTCTGAGTGGGTCTGGCCCCGGTAGCGTGCCGCCCGACGTGATGCGAAGGACGGGGCTCCGGTGGCGAAGCGGTGGGTCCGGTATGTGATGCCGGTGATGGTCGAGGTCGACTGCGGTGAAGGCCGCGTTCATGGCGATGCCGACGACGACCGCGTACGGCATCGTCTGCGGAACGAGCAGCGCGGGCGGCAGCGCGATCCTGGCCCGGCTGCGGCAGACTTCTCAGCCACCCCACCCTTGGGTCACTGACCTGTCGACTGCCACCGCAGCCGCAGGCTAGGTGTACCTCGCGATGACCTCAATTACGGTGCACGATCGCAGAGTTGGCACTGCGTCAGGCAAACCGTGACTCTGCTCACGTAGTTCATACTTTTCAATCTACCGAAGGATCTGACCTCATGTGTTCAGCTGAGGCCGTGACCTGACGCTCCGGCGGAAGAAGGGTGCCTCCCACCTGCGATGATCTGGACTGTCTAGATCAAAAC
>NZ_JBEZLR010000135.1:0-24030 GCF_040652275.1 Streptomyces sp. NPDC048275 | reverse complement strand
AGCCGAGAGTGGGGGAGTCGGCAACCGACGACAACGCCGCAGATCGGCGTGCCAGACCCCGCGTCTCCGGCATGATCCGCCGGACAGGCCCTAGCCCCGTACGTCCTCCAGCCACAGCGCCACGTCCCCGTCCGGCCGTGCGACGGAGGCGAGCAGGCGGGGCGCAGTGATGCCCCACGGCTGCCAGGTTCGGGCGAGCCCGGACTCGTAGACATGTGCCTCGCGGCACCAGAAGTTCCAGTGCCGGGGGTCGTCGGAGGCCGCCCAGCGCGCGGAGGTGTCCTTGGTGCGGGTCAGGACCTTCAGGACCGCCGAACGGTCGTCGGCGGTGACGCGCCATACGCCGCCGGTGACGCCGTTCGCCGGGTTGTGAACGAGGGGTGCGAAGGCGGCTCGCTCGGGGGCTGAGCCCAAGACCTCGCGGACTTCCGCGCGGGGTGCCGGGGCGGTGTCACGCATGCCCCAAGACTAAGGGCTGTCCCCGAGACCTCGTAGGCCTTGTCCGTATCGGTCTCCCCGCCGCTCTCGCGCCGTCCCCGCAGTCACACGTGCACCGGGATGCCCGCGAAGAGGAACAGAACGCCCTGGTAGACCGCCGGTGATCGAGTTCACGGCGTCGGCTAAGGGCACGCCGGACTACGCCGCGCCGGCTTTCCGAAGAGCAGCGCCGACAGCACCGCGCCGACGGACAGCACGACGAAGGCGAGCAGACTGACCGTGACACAAAGCGGTGCGGTGTCCCGTATCGACTAGCGTCGTCACATGAGCCTCTCCCGCACCCTCACCGACGCCCTCGCCGCCGGCACGGTGGTCCTGGACGGCGGCATGTCCAACCAGCTCGAATCGGCCGGGCACGATCTGAGCGACGAGCTGTGGTCGGCGCGGCTGCTCGCCGAGCGGCCCGAGGCGATCACCGAGGCGCACCTCGCCTATTTCGAGGCGGGCGCGGACGTGGCGATCACGTCCAGCTACCAGGCCACCTTCGAGGGCTTCGCCCAGCGCGGCATTCCGCGGGAACGGGCGGCCGAGCTGCTCGGCCTCAGTGTCGGGCTGGCGCGTGAGGCTGCCCGCCGCGCGCACGCCAAGGGCGTCACCCGCCCGCTGTGGGTGGCCGCGTCGGTCGGCCCGTACGGGGCGATGCTCGCGGACGGTTCGGAATACCGGGGCCGTTACGGGCTGAGCGTCGACGAGCTGGAGCGGTTCCACCGCCCGCGCCTGGAGGTACTGGCCGCCGCCGCGCCCGACGTGCTGGCCCTGGAGACTCTGCCGGACACCGACGAGGCCGAGGCGCTGCTGCGGGCGGTACGCGGACTCGGTGTCCCGGCATGGCTGTCGTACAGCGTGTCCGGTGACCGGACCCGGGCCGGGCAGCCCCTGGAGGAGGCCTTCGCCCTGGCCGCCGACGCGGACGAGGTCATCGCGGTCGGTGTGAACTGCTGCGCCCCCGAGGACGTGGACGGCGCGGTCGAGACCGCGGCGCGGGTGACCGGCAAGCCGGTGGTGGTGTATCCGAACAGCGGCGAGGTGTGGGACGCCCGGGCGCGGGCTTGGAGCGGGCGGTCCACGTTCACGGCCGAGCAGGTGACCGGCTGGCAGCGGGGCGGGGCCCGGCTGATCGGAGGGTGTTGCCGGGTGGGGCCCGGGGCGATCGCGGGGATCGCGGGGGCGCTGACGTCTGTGCGGTAACTCCTGCGAAGCACGGGCTCAATGGGGACTTCACAGACGGGTGATGAAGTCCCCCTGACCCGTCTGTCGATCATGGAGGCCCTCTTGAGCGAGCCCACCACCGAGCAACTGGACGCCTATGTAAGGACCCGCCTCGCGTTGGCGGGTTTCGACCTGTCGCTGCTGCCGGAGGTGTTCGACGCCGATACCGGAGTGCCCACGCGGGGACAAGTGGTCGCCTCCCTGCGGTCGTTCGTGGCGTCCACTCCCGGTGCGATATCCGGGTGGACCCCGCCCGCGGACAGCCCTGCCTCCGCGCAACAGGCGTCCCCGCCCCTCATCTACCCCTCCATCACCGAGGCTTGGACGGGGAAGGTGGACGCCCGATGAGCAGATCCCTCAACCGCCGTGTATTCCTGGCGAGTTCGGCGGCGGTGGCCTCCGGGGTCGCGTTGCAGACGTCAGTGACCCCCGCGGCGGCGTTGTCGCCGTCACCCCGCGTCCCGGACATCGACGTACGCCAGGCAGCCCTGAACGACCCCTCCGAAGCCACCCTCGCCGAGGCCGTCGTCCTCATGCGGCGCGGAAAGCTCACCTCCACCACCCTCACCGAGGCGTACCTCGAGCGGATCGAGCGGTACGACCCCACGTATCAGGCCTACGCGGAGGTGACCGGCGACGCGGCGCTCGTGGCGGCACGGAAGTCGGACCGGGGTCAGGGAGCGCGGGGCGTACTGCGCGGAATCCCCCTCTGTATCAAGGACAACTACTTCACCCGGGGCGTGCCGACGCGTTGCAACTCCCTCGTCTTCGAGGACTTCGTCCCGGACGACGACGCCACCGCCGTCGCCCGGCTGAAGGCGGCCGGCGGGATCGTGCTGGGCAAGGGGCAGATGGGGCCCCTCGCCACCACCCGGGCCACGACGCCCAACGGGACCGTGACCACGGTCAACGCCTGGACGCCCGAGGATCCGAGCGTCGACCCTGGCGGCTCCTCGACCGGTCCCGCCTGCTCGGTGGCCGCGCGCATGGCGGCGTCCTCGATCGGCACCCAGACCGGCGGCTCCATCGTGCTGCCCTCCAACCAGCAGAACCTGACCGGTCTGAAGCCGACCATGGGCCGGGTCTCCCTCCACGGAGTCGTCCCGCTCTCGTTCACACGTGACCACGCGGGTCCGCTCGCCCGCGACGCGATGGACGCGGCCCTCATGCTCCAGGTCATGGCCGGTCCCGACGCCCTCGACCCGCGCACACTGGGGCTTCCGGACGTGCCCGATCTCGTCCGGGCCGCGACGCCGGTCGTGTCGCGCGGCGGGGCGGTCCGGATGCGCCGGGCCACCCGGATCGGCGTACCGTCCGACTTCCTGGCCGCGCAGAAGACCCTGCGCACCGCCCTGCTGGACCAGCTCGACGCGATCCCGGGCGTCACGCTCGTCGACATCACCTATCCCGCCGACTGGTCGCTGCTGACCGGCACGTTCAACGCGGCCCGGCTCGCCGAGCGCACCGAGCCGTTCCGGCACTGGTTGCGCGCCGACCCGGCCAAGTTCGGTGTCTCGCTGCTGAGTTGGCTCCAGGGCCTGATGCTCTCGGGCGACGAGTGGATCACGGCCCAACGGGCGAAGAACCATCTGCTGCGCGAGGTCCTGGACGGCGTCATGGACCGCTGCGACGTCCTGTTGCAGACCGGTCCGGTGCCGTTCGACATCCTCGGGCTGCCCGAGATCGCCTTCCCCATCGGCTTCGACGCGGCCGGGGTGCCCGTCGGGGCGATCCTCGGCGGCCAACCGTACGAGGAGGACCGGCTGTTGGAGGTGGCCGCCGCGTATCAGGCGGTCACCGACTGGCATACGCGGCGACCGGCCGATCCGGCAACCGCACGGTCCCTCCTGCGGACAGCGACCGCCCGTCCCCAGCTGTCGGCCGAAGAGGCGGCCGCCGCCTCCGCGTGAGTCAGACCCGACGTCCCACCCTAGGGCCTGTCCGGCGGATCAGGGCGCAGGGAAGCAACGGCGCCTGATAATCGCCGGTGCGCGGGGCCTGGTGCATGCAGTTGCAAGGCGGAGGAGGGCGTCGACGCGATGGGGGTCCCCCCGCTCGAGCGAAGCCGAGAGTGGGGGAGTCGGCAACCGACGACAACGCCGCAGGTGGGCGTGCCAGGCCCCGCGTCTGCGGCATGATCCGCCGGACAGGCCCTAGGGCCTGTCGTCGGGCAGGTGCGGCGCCTCCCCTGTAACAACCGGTTTCCCTCTCGCTGCCGGATGCGGGGCGTCCGGAGTGGCGAGAGGGACCCTGTGCGGGAGGGGAGGTTTCGCATTCGCCGCCCCTCGTCGTACGCCGCTCCCACTGCTAGCCTCCGGGCCCGGGAACCGGTTGCCCCAAGGGTTGCCGCACTCCCCAGGTGAGGAAGGGGGCCGGGCATGACCAGAAAGAGCACCACGGACGCCGGAAGCCGGCACACGATCCGGGACGTGGCGGCGCGCGCCGGGGTGTCCGCGTCGACGGTGTCGCGGGTGCTGGGCGGCGAGTACCCGGTGAGCACGGCGACACGCACGCGGGTGATGCGGGCGGTCCGCGAGCTGGACTACGTGGCCGACGCCCGCGCCAAGGCGATCGCCGGTGCCGGCACACCCACGCTCGCGTTCGTCCTCGACGACATCACCGGGCCGTCGTTCACGCACATGGCGCACGGCGTGGAGCGCGAGGCGGCCCGGCTCGGCCATCTGTGCCTGGTGTGCAGCACCGACGGCGATGCCGACCGGCAGCTGGAGTTCATCGAGATGATGCGCGCCCAGCGGGCCGCCGCGGTGATCCTCGTCGGCGGCACCACGGACAACGCGGACTACCGCGCGCGGATGGCCCGTATCGCCGATTCCCTGGCGTCGGCGGGATCGCGGCTCGTCCTGTGCGGGCGGCCACCGCTGGACCCCGGGACACCGGTCACGGTCATCGAGTACGACAACGAGGGCGGCGCCTACGCCTTGTGCGCGCACGTCCTGGCCCAGGGCCACCGGCGGGTCCTGTTCCTCGGGGGCGCGGCGGACAACACCACGGCGCTGGGCCGCGAGCGCGGTTTCCTCGCCGCGCACCGCGCCCGCGGCCTCGAACCCGACCCGGCGCTGTGCCTGACCGGTGGCTTCACCCGCGACTCGGGCCACCGCCTGGTGCGCCGGGCGCTGGACCAGGGACTGGACTTCACGGCGGTGATGGCCACCACCGACATGGTCGCCGCCGGCGCTCTGACCGCCCTGCGCGAAGCGGGCCTGCGCGTCCCGGCCGACGTCTCCCTCGTGGGCTACGACGACATCCCCTTCGCCCGCGATCTGTACCCGGCGCTGACGACGGTCCACGTCCCCTACGAGGAACTGGGCCGCCTGGCCGTCCGCACCGCCCTCGGCCGCACCCCCGACGCCCCGGACGAACACCTGCTCCTGGGCACGCATGTGGTGGTGCGCGACTCGGTGACACCACCGGCAGGACCGACGAAACCGCAGGCAGGACCGAACGCAGGACTGAAGGGTTGACGACGACAATGACATCCGGTCCGATCCGTCCCACCGACGGCTCGCACACCAGGCTCCGCCCGGCGACGACCGCCCGTATCACCGACGGTTTCTGGGCGGCGCGGCGACGTACCAACGCCGACGTCAGCATCCCGCAGGGCCCGTCGCGGCTGGAGGAGGCGGGAAACCTCGCCAATCTGCGGGCCGCCGCCGAGGGGAAGGGCACGTTCACCGGGGACTTCCAGTTCCAGGACTCGGATGTGCACAAGTGGCTGGAGGCGGCGTCCTGGCAACTGTCCGACAGCCCGGACAGCAAGGAACTCGCCGCGCACATCGATGAGTTGACGGCGCTACTCGCCGCCGCGCAGGACGAGAGCGGTTACCTCCAGACGTACTACCAGGTCGCCCACCCCGAATTGCGCTGGCAGGAGCTGGGCTGGGGCCACGAGTTGTACTGCGCGGGCCATCTCATCCAGGCCGCCGTGGCCCACCACCGAGCGACAGGCCGACGTGAACTCCTGGACGTGGCTGAGCGGTTCGCGCATCACATCGACGCGACGTTCGGCCGGGACAAGGCGATCGACGGCGTCTGCGGGCATCCCGAGATAGAGACGGCGCTGGTGGAGCTGTACCGGGAGACCGGCGAGCGCCGTCTGCTCGACCTCGCCGAGTACTTCGTCGAGCGCCGCGGGCACGGGGTGCTGAGCGCGGGCGCCGACCGCGGCCACGACCCCGGCCCGGCGTACTGGCAGGACCACGCCCCGGTGCGGGAGGCGCCGACGGTCGCCGGGCATGCCGTACGGCAGCTCTACCTGCTCGCGGGCGCCACCGATCTGGCCGCGGAGACCGGTGACCTCGAACTGCGGGCGGCACTGGAGCGCCTGTGGGACGCCATGGTCGCGACCAAGACCTACCTGACCGGCGGAGTCGGCGCGCGCCACGAGGGCGAGGCCTTCGGCGACGCGTACGAGCTGCCGCCGGACCGCGCCTACGCCGAGACCTGCGCGGCCATCGCCTCCATCCAGTGGTCCTGGCGGATGGCGCTGCTCACCGGCGAGGCGAAGTACTCCGACCTGGTCGAGCGGACGCTGTTCAACGGCTTCCTCTCCGGTGTCGGCCTCGACGGCAACAGCTGGCTGTACGTCAACCCGCTCCAGGTCCGCGAGGAGTACGACGCCGGTCCCGGTGACCAGACGGCCCGCCGTACCCCGTGGTTCCGCTGCGCCTGCTGCCCGCCCAATGTCATGCGGCTGCTCGCCTCACTCCCCCACTACGTGGCGAGCGGCGACGCGGAAGGACTGCAGCTGCACCAGTACGCGTCGGGTGTGTATGCCGCCGGGGAGGGAGCGGTCCGGGTGGAGACCGCCTACCCGTGGGACGGCCGGATCACCGTCACCGTCGAGGCGGCCCCGGCCGACCGTGACTGGTCGCTGTCGCTGCGCATCCCGTCCTGGTGCCCGGAGTTCACGACCACGGTCCCCGGCTGCGAGCCGCCCGCCGAGACGGGCGTCGGCTGGCTGCGGGTGCGCCGTCGCTGGTCCCGGGGCGACTCGTTCACGCTCGACCTCGACCTGGTCCCCCGGCTGACCCGCCCCGACCCGCGTGTCGACGCGGTGCGTGGCTGTGTCGCCATCGAGCGCGGGCCGCTCGTGCACTGCCTGGAAACCGTCGATCAGCAGCCCGGCGTCCGCCTCGACGACATCACCCTGCCGCAAGGCTCCGCCCTGACGTTCACACGTGAACGGGAGCTGCTCGGCGGGGTCGGCGTCATCACGGCCGACGGGCTCCGCCGGAGCGACGGAAGCGATGTACGGCTGACAGCGGTGCCGTACTACGCGTGGGCGAACCGGCGGGAGGGCGCGATGCGGGTGTGGATACCGCAGAGCTGACCTGTCTCCTCGACTCCGCGTCCCACAGCGCGAGTTCACGATCACGCGGCCCGTACACGGTGTGGGGTTCGCCCGCGCCGAAGATCCGCACCGGGTGCGAGGTGTCCCAGGCCTGCCAGCCCGGGTCTCCCTCGGCGGCGAACCGCACCCACGCCGCGTGCATCGCGTCGGCGAGCTCCTGCGGGCCACCCGCTCCCGCGAGCTGCGCCGAGGCCGGCGCCTCGACGGTGTCGAAGACGAAGCCGAGCTCCAGGGCATGGCAGGCGCCGAGGCCTGGCACGTTCGAGGGCCAGGCGAACTCGTAGACGTACGACGGTGATCGGGGCGGTCGGGCATCGGCGAGGCGGTGCAGCGGGACGCGTAGGAGATGGTCGGTGACCAGCTGGCCGACGAGATCGGCGGTGCCCGCGGCGGGGTGGATGGCACGGTAGCCGCGGGGCACCGCGTGGCCGCAGTGGCAACGGGCCATCGCGCCGGCCAGGGCGACCGGGCCGAGCCGGTCGACGCGTTCCATCAGTCCGCCCGGCACCAGCCACAGCCGGTACTCCTCGCTGGTCCAGCCCAGCAGCAGTTCGACGCCGGGCGCGGCACCCTCGACGAGGGCTTCCAGGGGGTCGCGCGGGACCAGGTCGCCGTCGACGACGATTCCGAAGGCGGGCCCGCCCAGCACGGGGCTGCTCAGTCTGCTGACGTCGGCCTGGGTGCGCAGCAGCAGGGCGCGGTCGACGGAGGCGAACGCCTCCGCCGTCGCCGGGACCTTCAACCGGGTGGCCATCCTGCGGACCATCCGGCGCACCTTGTCGCGATCGCTCGCCTCGGGCGGCCCGCTCTGCAACACCGCCCGGCGGAACAGCCCTTCGGCACGCGGGGCGGCCAGCAGCGCCCCGATGCTGATGGCCCCGGCCGACTCGCCGAAGACGGTCACCCGATCCGGATCCCCGCCGAACTCCGCGATCGACTCGCGCACCCACTCCAGGGCGGCGAGCTGGTCGCGCAGTCCCGGATTGGGCGGCGCGTCGGGGAACAGACCGTAACCCTCCACGCCCAGGCGGTAGTTGATCGAGACGAGGACCACGCCGTCGCGGGCGAAGCCGCGCCCGTCGTACACGGGCACGGCCGACGAACCGCGGGTCAGCGCCCCGCCGTGGATCCACACCATGACGGGCAGCCGGGCACCGGGTCCGGGCTCCGGCGTCCACACGTTCAGGTTCAGGCAGTCGTCGCCGGGTACGACGGGGTCGGCGAGCAGCCGCGCGAACACCTCGGAGTACGGCGGTTTGGGCGGCGTGGACCCGAAGGCGCCCACGTCACGCACACCGTCCCAGGGCTCGGGAGGCTCCGGCGGCCGGAAGCGACGGAGGCCGAACGGCGGGGCCGCGTACGGGATGCCGCGGAAGACGGCGATCCCGTTCTCGTACCTGCCGCGCACCGCTCCGTACGGGGTGGTGACCACCGGGTCGCTCGTCTTCACCATCAGGCCATCACATCACTCCGACGGCCTTTCCGCGGACGTCCCTGTTCGACGTACATCAGGACGTCCCTGTCATCCGCGCGTCGGTCGCGCCCGTGCCGCTCCTCCTGGCCGAGGAGAAGCTCGGCGGCGTGTTCGGCATTTCGAAAGTTTCGGCCTGCTTCGACGTGCGGGGAATTCCGTGAATGCCGACTTCTTCACGTCGTGTTGAGGCGGCCTTAATGTAGGAACCGGTTGCTACGCGGTCAATGTCTCGGTCGCGTGCGCAGCGCTGTTCGAAACTTTCGATGGCCCTCGGGCGGGCCGGGGAGGCGGGCTCTCATGGTCCGTACGGGAAGCGTGACCGGTCCGACGCTGGCGGTCGTCGCCCGCGAGGCGGGGGTCTCCGTGCCGACGGCATCGAAGGTGGTCAACGGCCGGGACGATGTGGCGCTCGAGACCCGAAGAAGGGTCACCGAGGCGCTGGACCGGCTCGGCTATGTACGCAGACCCCGCTTCGACGCGACAAAGCCTCCGGGGCTGGTCGACCTCGTGGTGCATTCGCTGGAGAGCTCCTGGTCCGGCGCCGTGCTGCACGGCGTGGAGGGCGCGGCTCACGACGCGGGCCTGGAGGTGGTGGTCTCGGCGGGCCTGACCCGGACCAGGGGTGGGCGCCCGGAGCGGGACTGGCTGGACAAGCTCACCACCCGTGGATCGTCCGGGGTGGTGTTCAACCTGGCCGAACTGACCCCGTCCCAGTACGCCTGGCTCGACCAGCACCGCGTTCCGTTCGTGATGATCGACCCGGTGCTCGAGCCGCCGCCGGGGGTCGTCTCGGTGGGCGCGGCGAACTGGCAGGGCGGAGTGATGGCGACAGAACATCTCCTCGCCCTCGGCCATGAGCGCATAGCCGTCATCGGGGGGTACCGCCGCAAGATGTGCAGCAGCGCCCGGGTCGCCGGCTACCGCTCGGCCCTGGCCTCGGCCGGGCTGCGGCATCGCCCCGAGTACATCCGCTACGGCAGCTTCGACGAGAGCGGCGCCCACCGCCGCACGCTGGAACTCCTCGACCTCCCGGAACCGCCCACCGCCGTGTTCGTCTGCTCGGACAAGATGACCCTCGGCGCCTACCAGGCCCTGGCGGAACGCAAGTTGAGCGTGCCGGACGATTTCAGCGTGGTCGGCTTCGACGACCTTCCCGAGTCCCGCTGGGCCACCCCGGCGCTCACCGCGGTGCGCCAGCCGCTCTCCGAGATGGCCGCGACGGCGCTGCGCCTGCTGGTGCGGATGATGGCGGGCGACCAGCCGGAGGGCACACGTACGGAACTGTCGACACGGCTGGTGGAGCGGTCGAGCACGGGCCCGGCGCCGATGGTCTAAAAAGCAGCCGCCCAGCTGATGCCGCCGAGCAGATGCGCACGGAAGTCCGGATCCTCGTACGCCTGAGAGGCATGCCCGAGCGCGGTGTAGAAGACCCGGCCCGCGCCCTGCTCCCGGCACCACACCAGCGGGTGGTCGTCGCCCATCCGCCCTCCCTCGTAGGAGGATTCGTCGGCGGTGGCGAGCACGCGCACCGAACCGCGTGGGTTGGCCCGGAAGTCGTACCACTCGTCGGTGAAGTCCCATACGGACGGCAGGTGTCGGGTCGCCGGATGGTCGTGATCCTCCACCACCACCTTGCCCGGTTGGAAGTCCGGATGCCGGTCGAAGCGCGCGCCGAGCAGTTCGCCGTAGTACGGCCAGTCGTACTCGGTGCAGGCCGCCGCGTGCACGCCGACGAACCCGCCGCCGGCCTCGACGTAGGCCGCGAGCCGCGAACGCCCGCGCGGGGTCAGCACCTCCCCGCTGGTGGAGAGGAAGACGATCGCGGCGTAGGCGTCGAGAGGCGCTTCCAGCACCCCGGGGTCCTCCGTGGCGACGACACCGAACCCGTGTTCGTCCCCGAGGGAGCGTACGGCGGCCACGGCGTCCGGGATGGAATCGTGCCGGTAGTCGGTGGTGCGGGTGTGGACGAGCACACGGGAGGTCATGGCCCCGAGCCTAGGGCCTGTCCGGCGGATCAGGCCGGAGGAAAGCAACGGCGCCGCATCAACGCAGGCGAGCGGGGTCTGGTGCGTCCAGCTGCAAGGCGGAGGAGGGCGGCGACGCGGAGCGTCGGCAACCGACGACAACGCCGCAGATGGGCGCACCAGACCCCGCGTCTCCGGCATGATCCGCCGGACAGGCCCTTAAACCGCTGCCCTCAACCCGTCGTCCCCACCTCGTTGTCGGGAGCCCCGTCCCCCACCGGGGGAAGGTCACCACGCTCGACCGGCGCGACGGCGGTCGGGGCGGGCGGCAGGACGGCGGCCAGTTCGCTGGTGTCCGGACGGTGGGCGGACTCGACGGCGGCGCGCAGAACGGCCCGGGAAACCGCGCCCTCGTCGGCACTCACCCGGATGACGTGCCCCTTCTCGGCGACCGCGTACGAGTGTTGCCCACCCCCGCTCCGGTACCAGGCGGAGCCGTCCCGCTCGCACACCGTGCGCTCGTCGGACGCCTCGCCGCCCGGCTGCTTCGGGCAGCTCGCCGTCGTCATGGTGTCCCGGTCCACGGAGAGTTGGATCTGGGCGCCGCTCTTCTCGGACCAGTAGGCGGCGGAGAAGCCGTCGCCGCCGTACACACCGACCGACTGCCGGGCGAGGGTGAAGCCCGGGGCCTTTGTGACGTACACGAGTTCCGGCGCGATCTGCAACGCCCGGGCGCGGGCCTCGAGTTCGGCCCGGTCGGGGCCGGTGGGCGTGGGGGCGGCCGTTCCGGCGCCGGCCTTCTCGGTACCGCATCCCGTGAGCAGTAGAGGGAGCAGCACCAGCGGAAGCAGCAGCACGCGCACAGGTCGACTCATGCGCCCATCCTGCCGCACAGGCGTTCCACAGGCACCTGAAAGGCGGGCGGGTCACGGGCAGCGGGACAGCCCTGGGGCCGTGCACCGTTTCCAGGGTGACAGACCGGGTCGGGGGCCGTGCACGGTGCGGGGCCCAGACCGTGTCCGATTCATTCAAGCCCCCCGCACGTGGCCGGCCCTAACGTGACGGCATGACTCCACGATTCGATCTGATCGGCCTGGTCGTCACCGACATGGCCGCCTCTCTCGCCTTCTATCGCCGCCTCGGGCTCGTCTTCCCCGAGGGCTCCGAGGAACAGCCGCATGTCGAGGCCGCGTTGCCCGGCGGGCTGCGGCTGGCGCTCGACACCGAGGAGACGATCCGGTCGTTCCACCCGCAGTGGCAGCCGTCGGCCGGGGGCGGCAGGGTCGGCCTTGCCTTCCTGTGCGACAGTCCCGCGGAGGTCGACTCCGTGTACGAGGACCTGGTCGGCGCCGGTCACCACGGCGAGCTCAAACCGTGGGACGCCGTCTGGGGCATGCGGTACGCGGTCGTGCTCGACCCGGACGGCAACGGTGTGGACCTGTTCGCCCGGCTACCCTCGACCGACTAGGCCGCCGAGGGTCGTCCCCGCCAACTCCCGTACGTCCCGGGCCAGATGGGCCTGATCCGCGAACCCGGCCCGGGCCGCCGTCTCGGCGAAGGGAACCCCGGCCCGCGCAAGGGCGAGCGCCCGCTGCAGTCGCAGTACGCGGGCCAGCGTCTTGGGGCCGTATCCGAAGGCGGACAGTGAGCGGCGGTGCAACTGTCGTGCGCCGAGGCCGAGTCGGTCGGCGGTGGCCGCTACCGGCCACCCCTGCTCCAAGGCCGCCACCAGCTCCCGCAGCAGTGGATCGGGGGGCTCCACGTCGGCCGTCCAACGCCACGTCCTCCAGTGCCCGCGCGGGATCTGCGGCCGCGTCCACGCGCGCGGTCAGCCGCCGCACCTGAGCGGCAGGCCACAGGTCCGCCAAGTCGACGCGCCGGTCCCGCAGTTCGTGCGCGGGGACCCCGAGGAACGCGGGTGCCGTACCGGGGTAGAAGCGGACGCCGGCCCAGGGGCCGGTCGCGTCTTCGGGAACGTACGCGTGTGTGTCGGGCCCGGCGACCAGCAGCCGCCCCTCGTGCCACAGCAGGTCCATACAGCCGTCGGGCAGAACGGCCGCCACCGAGGAATCCACCGCCCCCGCCGAAGAACCCGATGTCCCCCGGGTCCACACCACGGCGCCCGGCAACCGCGAGGCACGCTCCGCATACCCGGATGTCACGTCACGCCGCCCGCGTCCGGTGCTCCTGCGGGCTGACCCCGGACACCCGCTTGAAGGCGCTGGACAGCGCGAACGCACTGCCGTAGCCGACCTGGCGGGCCATCGCGTCGAGGGTGTCGTCCGTTTCGCGCAGGCGGTCGGCGGCCAGGGCTAGGGCCTGTCGTTTGGATCAGGTCGCGGGGAATCGGCGATGCCTTGTCGGCGCCGGTGAGCGGGGTCTGGTGCGTGCGGCTGCAAGGCGGAGGAGGGCGTCGATGCGGAGCATCGGCAACCGACGACAACGCCGCAGATGCGCGCCCCATCTCCTCGGCGAGGATCGGCGTCAGCGGGCAGTCCCACACGTCCTGGGTGAGCGAGAGCAGTGGCGGCAGGGCGTCGAGCAGCCGGCCGCTGACCTCGCCCTGCATCAGGTACGTCCCGATCAGCAGCACCGTGGAGCCCTCGAGCCGGTCGCCCCAGCTGCGTACGCCGAGGTCCCAGTGGCCCTTGAGCGACCGCCCGTCGGGGTAGATGCACGCACCCCCCGGCAGGATCACCGCCTGGGGTGCCGTCCCGGGGTCGTCGGCGCAGGTGTACGGGTCGGGGCCGCGCGTGATGGCGAGGTCGCCCGCCCGCAGCCGCACCGGTTCGCCGGCGTCGGGCATCACCCAGGCATCGCCGCGGACCACCAGCATGATCGTCAGGGGGGCGCGGTCCTCGACGTGGATGCACCAGGGCGGGTCGAAGCACGCCCGGATCATGAAGGCGCCCCGTGCACGGGGGCCCTCCAGCAGGCCGGCGAGTGCGTCCATGGCGTCAGCGTAAACGGCCCCGGGGATCCGTCGTAGTCGCTCGCGTAGGGGAATGAGCCCTTCGCCGATGGGCCGCGGGGACCGCTCGGCGTCCAGCAGATCCTGGGCCGCGCGCCGCGCGACTTCTCGGATTTCGTCAGGGAGGCCGCCGCGGCCGGGGCCTGGAAGGTGTAGACGCCAACGGCCATGGCCGCGGCGTCACTCCCCAGCCGCCGCCTCACTCCCCACGAGGGGGAACTTCCCCGTTCTTGTGCGGCTGGTGATGGGGCTGATGCGGGTGATGCGTGCTCTTCACATGCGTCCGCAGCCGGGACGTCACGTCCTCCGGGGGCAGGAAGCGCGACCAGCGTTCCGGGAACTCGGAGGGCATGTCCGGGTCGTCGGGATCGGGGTCGGCCGCACGGGAGGCGGCAGCGCGGGCGACGTACTCGGCGGCCTGCTCCTCACGCAGGCGTTCGTTCGCGGCGCGGGCGGCGGCCGTGGCGGCGGCCGGCCAGATCCGGTCGATCGCGGCGTTGACCGCGGCGCCGACGAGGACCGCGAACGCGGACACGCCGATCCACAGCAGGACGGCGACCGGCGCGGCCAGTGAGCCGTAGATCGTGGGCCCCTCGACCGTGTTCATCAGGTAGATGCGGAGCAGGAAGCTGCCGAGCACCCACATCCCCAGGGCCACCAGGGCGCCCGGCACGTCCTCGACCCAGGGGGAACGGACCGGCACGGACACGTGGTAGAGCGTCGTCAGGAAGACGATCGACAGGACGATGACGACCGGCCAGTACAGGACCTGCACGAGGGTCGTCGACCACGGCACGATGTTCACCACCGCGTCCGGGCCCGCGACCATCAGCGGCAGCGCGACCGAGCCGATCATCAGCGCGACGATGAACAGCAGGAACGACATCAGCCGGGTCTTCACGATCCCGCGGGCGCCGTCGAGGCCGTACATCACGGTGATGGTGTCGATGAAGACGTTCACCGCGCGGGAACCCGACCACAGGGCGAACAGGAAGCCGAGCGAGATGACGTCGGGGCGGCCGCCCTTCATCACGTCGTGGAGGATCGGCTGGGCGATCTCGGTGACGCCCTTGTCGGACAGCACCGTGCGGGACGCCTCCAGGATGTTGCTCTCCAGGCTGGCGATCGAGTCGGCGCCGGTCCAGTCGTCCACGTAGCCGAGCAGTCCGATCATGCTCAGCAGCAGCGGCGGTACGGACAGCAGGGTGAAGAAGGCGGCCTCGGCCGCCAGCCCCAGGATCCGGTACTCCATGCAGGAGTTGACGGTGTCCTTGAGAAGCAGCCAGGCGGTCCTGCGCTTCGACACATTTCTGTACAGCGCGCGTGCGCGGTGAAAGCGGCCCGAAGGAGGCCGTTCAGGTGTTTCTTTTGCCTGGTGCACGTCCTTACCGTATCCGTATGGCAGCCAGCACCCACACCGTGACCAACCAGGCTCCGCCCCTGGTCGGATATGACGTCTTTGCCGCCGACCGGGCCCTCGTGGAGGCCCTCGAGCGGCACCTGGATCCCTCTCTTCTCGACGAGGCGCGCGAGGAGCTGTCGATCCTCGGCGTCAGTACCGGATCCGCTCAGGTGCAGGAGTGGGGGGTGCTGGCCAACGAGAACCCGCCGAAGCTGCGCACCCACGACCGCTACGGCAACCGCATCGACGAGGTCGAGTTCCATCCCGCCTGGCACCGACTGCTCGGCAAGGGGGTGTCGGCAGGGCTGACGGCGGCCTGGAACCGCCCCGGCGGACACCTCAGGCGCGCGGCGGGCTTCGTCGTCTGGACGCAGGCCGAGGCGGGCCACGGCTGCCCGCTGTCGATGACCCACGCGGCGGTGCCCGCGCTGCGCACCGACCCCGCGCTCGCCGCCGAGTGGGAGCCGCGGCTGACGTCCACCGTGTACGACCAGGGGCTGCGGCCCGCCGCCGAGAAGGCCGGCGTGCTCTTCGGGATGGGCATGACAGAGAAACAGGGCGGCAGCGACGTACGGTCCAATACGACGTCGGCGCGGCCGCTCACCGAGGACGGCACCTACGAGCTGACGGGGCACAAGTGGTTCTGCTCGGCGCCGATGTCGGACGGTTTCCTCGTGCTCGCGCAGGCCCCGGGCGGGCTGACCTGTTTCCTGGTGCCGCGCGTGCTGGCGGACGGCACGCGCAACGTGTTTCGCATCCAGCGCCTCAAGGACAAGCTCGGCAACAAGTCCAACGCGTCGAGCGAGATCGAGTTCGACGGGACCTGGGCGCGCCGGGTCGGGGACGAGGGGCGCGGGGTGCGCACCATCATCGAGATGGTCTCGGCGACCCGTCTGGACTGTGTGCTCGGCGCGGCCGCTCTGATGCGGCAGGCCGTCGCGCAGGCCGTGCACCACTGCACCTACCGGGAGGCCTTCGGCGGCAGGCTGATCGACAAGCCGCTGATGCGCAACGTACTGGCGGATCTGGCGCTGGAGTCGGAGGCGGCGACGACGCTGGCGATGCGGCTGGCGGCGGCGTACGACGAGGGCGGCGAGCAGGAGCGGGCCTTCCTGCGGCTCGCGGTGCCGGCCGCCAAGTACTGGGTGACCAAGCGCTGCACGGCCGTGGCGGTGGAGGCGCTCGAGTGCCTGGGTGGCAACGGGTACGTCGAGGAGTCCGGTATGCCGCGGCTGCTGCGCGAGTCGCCGCTCAACTCCATCTGGGAGGGCGCGGGCAACGTACAGGCCCTGGATGTGCTGCGGGCGCTCCAGCGGGAGCCGCAGGCGCTCGACGCGTTCCTGCGGGAGGTGGGCCGGGCCCGCGGGGCCGACCACCGCCTCGACGGCGCGATCAAGAACCTGCTGACCGAACTCGCCGACCTGGAAGGCATCGAGGGCCGGGCCCGCCGGCTGGTGGAGCGCATCGCGCTGGTGCTGCAGGGCTCGCTGCTCGTCCGGTACGCGCCCGCGGAGGTCGCCGACGCGTTCTGCGCCTCACGCCTGGGGGGCGACTGGGGCGCGGCTTTCGGCACCCTGCCGCACAGTCTGGATCTGGCCACCGTGGTGGAGCGGGCACGACCGGTCGCGTGAAGCGGCGGTGCGGGGGTGGTGCCGCGCCGACACGGCACCACCCCCGCTCGCCGGCCCCGTTGTCAGGAGCGCATACGCCGCACGGGCGGCGTTGCTCAAGTTTCGGACTCCGTACGACTGTTCGCCAGGGTTGCAAGGGGTTGCAACTTTCTCTCACCTGTGGGCGGACTGTGTCCCTCCGCCAGTGCCGGGCGGCACTATGAGGACAGCAGTCGGTACGGGCCCGAAGACCCGTGACCGAAAAGGGCTGCGGACAATGGCCGCAGCCCGTCCGGGGAGGATCCAGTGGCGCACTCGCGGATCGACGTGAAGCGGCTCGCCGCACTGGACGCCGCACAGGCCGCGCACCTGCTCCGCGAAGTACGCGACGCCACGCTCTCCGGGCAGCCCGCCCCCCTCGCGCCGCGCCCGGTGATCGAGCAGTCCTGGGAGCGCATGCTGCGCTGCGGTGTCGACCCCGACCACGACTTCCGGGCCGGGCTGCTCGTCCACGAGGAGGTCGAGCGGCGGCGCCGGACCTCGGAGTTGCGGCACGTCATGCCGGTGCTGCGCGAAGGGCTGCTCCCGGTCGCGGACGTCGCCCACCACATCATGGTCGTCGCGGACGCGGAGGGCCGGGTGTTGTGGCGCGAGGGCAGCTCGCCCGTGCTGCGCAAGGCCGACTGGTTCGGCTTCGAGCCCGGCGCCGACTGGCGCGAGGACGTCGTCGGCACGAACGGCGTGGGCACCCCGCTGGTCGCCCGCCGCCCCGTCCAGGTCTTCTCCGCCGAGCACTTCGTGCGCACCCACCATTCGTGGACGTGCACCGGGGCGCCGATCACCGACCCGCGCGACGGGAGTCTGATCGGCGTCGTGGATGTGAGCGGGCCGCTGGACACCCTGCATCCGGCCACGCTCGCCCTGGTCGCCTCCGTGGCCAAGCTCGCCGAGGCGCGGCTGCGGGACCTGCATCTGACCTCGCTTGAGCGGCTGCGCGCGGTGGCGGCGCCGGTGCTGGCCCGGCTCGGCGGGCGCGCCGTCGCGGTGGACCAGGACGGCTGGACCGCGGCGGTCACCGGGATGCCGTACACGAACCGGCTCGCGCTGCCCAAGGCTCCCTCTCCGGGGCGGAGTTGGCTGCCGACGCTGGGGCTGTGCGTGCTGGAGCCGCTGCCCGGCGGCTGGCTGATCCGGGCCGCCGACGAGCCGGGCCCCCCTGGGGCCACACGGATCGTCCTGGACCTGGCGCACCCGCGCCGCTGGTCGGTCACCGTAGCGTCCGACGCGGGCTCCTGGCGCCACGAACTGAGCCCTCGGCACGCCGAGTTGCTCTACCTCCTGGCCGTCCGACCCACCGGCCGCAGCGCCGCGGGCCTCGCCGACGACCTGTTCGACGACCCCGGCCGTACCGTGACGGTCCGGGCCGAGATGTCGCGTGTACGGCGCTATCTCGGGGCCTTTCTGGAACACCGCCCGTATCGCTTCCGCGAGGACGCCGAGGTCGAGTTGCTCCTCCCGGAGAACCCCCGGGATCTGCTCCCGCACTCCACGGCACCGGCGGTATGCGGGGCGCGCTTCACCGACTCCCCTTCCACCGTGACAGGGCCGGACGCGCCCTTGAAGAGCCGAACATGCCCATAAAGGGACTGACATGCACTTAAAGTGCTGGTCGCGCACTTAAAGAGCCAGACATGCCCATAAAGAACCGGACGTGTCCTTAAAGAGCCGGACGTGTCTCTAAAGAGGCGTGGCGAGCGTATTTCGCGGACGTCTTCGGGGGTCTTCGCCCGGGCTCGTGGCTCTCTGCCGTAACATCCCCTCACAGGCCACCCCACCCGTCTCTCCGTCAACGTTCTGGCCATGAGAGGCAGTTGGCCTTCCTCGGGAGGACGCATGAAGCAACGCGGCAGGCACCGTCGCAGGCGAAGGGGACAGGCGCTGCGTGCCACCCTGGCCGGAACCGCCCTCGCGCTCACCGCGGCCGCGACGCTGATCAGTACCTCCCAGGCGACCGGCGACAACACTCCGGGCACGCTGACCCCGGTCACCTCCTCCTCGGAGATCGGCAGACTCCGGCTGCACGAGAACCTGGTCACCGAGGACACCCTCGACACGCTCACCAAGGACATGGGCGGCAACGTCGGCGTCTCCGGCGTTCTTACCGGCGCCGACCACACGATGCGCGCCGAGGCGGACTGCTCCGGCACCGAGCGGGCCGCACTGCCCCTCGAGCCGGTCGCCACGCGCGCGTACTGCTGGGCCGGCGAGGACGCGCGGACCCAGGAGTGGCTGCCCCGCTCCGTCACCACCTCGGGCGACGGCCACGACAACGGCCAATGGGGCGGACGGCGGGTCATCGTGGCGGGCTGGAGCCACAACGACCACGCGGCGGGCGAACCCGCCCGGGACAAGGGCCTGGCCCGTGTCGCCCTCATCGACGCATCCGACCCAGCGGCTCTCACGTACCGCTGGGTGCTGCTCGTCGCCCCGCGCGACGACGGCAAGGACTTCGACGCGGTCCGCGCCGACATGGGCGGAATGGTCTGGTACCAGGACAAGCTGATCGTCACCGCCCGCGACGGTGCGGGCCTGCTCGTCTTCGACCTGCACCGCGTCCTGCAGGCCGGGGTGGACAGCGAGGCGATCGGCAAGGTGCGCGGCGGCTACTCCGCGCACGGCTATCAGTACGTGCTCCCCGCCGTCGGCTCGTACAGCCCGGCGGGCGGCACCTGCGGCGGCGAAAAATCCGCCCCCTGTATCGGTTCCCTCTCGCTGGACCGCACCTCGGCGCCGGGCAGCCTGGTCGCGACGGAGGGTTCCGGAAGCACGGACCGGACCCGTGTCTGGCGGTACTCCTACAGCACCGCCGCCGACCGCACGGGCCTGCTCGGCAGCGACTCGCTGGGCCGCGTCGACGCGGCCGAGGCCTACCGGACCAAGGCCGCCGGACTCTCGGGCGTCCTCTCACACACGCCCGCGGGGGCACGCAAGGCCGACTGGTACGTCGGACACGCACCCGACAGCGGCGGCAAGCACGGCACCCTCTGGCGGCAGAGCGGGAGCGGCGCCAAGGCGGTCCGGTGCACCGCGGACCAGTCGTACGCCTGCTGGGGGCAGCACACCGCGTCCCTGTCGTACTGGCCGCAGACCGGCGAGCTGTGGACGCTGAGCGGGGCGGGGGCGGACCCGGTGCCGGAGCGGGTGCTGTACGCCGTTCCGCTGACCTCGGTGGACAGATCGCTGGGGTAGCGAGGCCCCGGGAGGCGGGGTCGGCTTTGGAGGCGAGCGCGCCTCCGTGGTTCCCTGGCCCGCATGAGCAACGCCACTGTGACCACCTGGTCCCTGGAGCAGACGGCCCCGACCGATCTCCTTCCCGCGATCGCGCCCGACGGGGACGTCCGGATCGTGCGGTCCGAGGTCCCCTCGCCCGAGTTCAGCCGCTTCCTGTACGCGTCGGTCGGCGGGGACATCCGCTGGACCGACCGGCTCGGCTGGACGTACGAGCAGTGGCAGCAGGCCCTGGACAAGCCGGGCGTGGAGACCTGGGTCGCCTACGACCGGGGGACGCCCGCGGGCTATGTCGAGCTGGACCCGCAGGACGACGGCGTCGTGGAGATCGTCTACTTCGGACTGATCCCCGCCTTCCGCGGCCGGCGGATCGGCGGCCATCTCCTCTCGCACGGGGTCGCGCGGGCCTGGGACCTGGCGGAGCGCCGGCCGGGGCTGGCCGAGACGAAGCGTGTCTGGCTGCATACGTGCAGCAAGGACGGTGAGCACGCCATGGACAACTATCTGCGACGCGGGTTCAAGCTCTTCGACACCAAGGTGGAGGAGGAGCCGGAGGAGGCCGCACCCGGGCCCTGGCCGGGAGCGCGGGCCGTCTGACCTGGCGACGGCGTTCCGACAGCGCCCCGGCACCCCGCCCATGGCCTGCCGGGACGCCCCGGAATACCCGGCCGTGTGACCGACGACACCCCTGTCCCACGATTCGAGACAAGGGTGTCCACATGACGGATGATGGTGGACTGTCCGGAGATCCCCGTGACACGCTTCCGTCATGTCTGGAACTGGAATTGCCTTGGTGAGTCGGCGGCACGTCGACCTCGGCCGCATGTCCAGCGCCATCTGTCCGGCGAGCTGACAGCCCCGGCCCAGCCGACATTTCCCCCTTTGCCTCGCTCTGCGCAATGACGCGCGCGTACTTCCGTATGTGTCCGTTTGCGCAGGTTAGAGCCGCCCTCCTTCCTGTCCCGCAGTCCCGAAGGACGTATCAACCATGGCCGCCACCCCGCAGAATCCCGACGCCGCGCCCCGCCGCAAGGTGAGCCGTCACCGTGGCGAGGGTCAGTGGGCCGTGGGTCACTTCACCCCGCTCAACGGCAACGAACAGTTCAAGAAGGACGACGACGGTCTCAACGTGCGGACACGCATTGAGACGATCTACTCCAAGCGGGGCTTCGACTCGATCGACCCCAATGACCTGCGCGGACGTATGCGCTGGTGGGGGCTTTATACCCAGCGCAAGCCCGGGATCGACGGCGGCAAGACCGCGATCCTGGAGCCGGAGGAGCTGGACGACGAGTACTTCATGCTGCGCGTCC
This sequence comes from Streptomyces sp. NPDC048275, assembly GCF_040652275.1. NCBI lineage: Bacteria > Bacillati > Actinomycetota > Actinomycetes > Kitasatosporales > Streptomycetaceae > Streptomyces > Streptomyces sp. NPDC048275. The sequence continues at coordinate 2,930 of NZ_JBEZLR010000135.1, read as the reverse complement.
GTATCGACGGCGGCCGGCTGACCACCGATCAGCTGCGCGTCATCGGCGAGATCTCGCAGGAGTTCGCGCGCGGCACCGCCGACCTCACCGACCGGCAGAACGTGCAGTACCACTGGATCCGCATCGAGGACGTCCCGGAGATCTGGAACCGGCTGGAGGCCGTCGGGCTGTCCACGACCGAGGCCTGCGGTGACACGCCCCGCGTCGTCCTCGGCTCGCCCGTCGCCGGGATCGCCGAGGACGAGATCATCGACGGCAGCCCGGCCATCGACGAGATCCAGCGCCGGATCATCGGCAACAAGGACTTCTCGAACCTGCCCCGCAAGTTCAAGTCCGCGATCTCCGGCTCGCCGCTCCTCGACGTGGCGCACGAGATCAACGACATCGCCTTCGTCGGCGTGAACCACCCGGAGCACGGCCCCGGCTTCGATCTGTGGGTCGGCGGCGGCCTCTCCACCAACCCGAAGATCGGCCAGCGCCTCGGCGCCTGGGTCCCGCTGGACGAGGTCGCGGACGTCTACGAGGGCGTCATCTCGATCTTCCGTGACTACGGCTACCGGCGCCTGCGTACCCGCGCCCGCCTGAAGTTCCTGCTCGCCGACTGGGGCGTGGAGAAATTCCGCCAGGTCCTGGAGGACGAGTACCTCGAGCGAAAGCTCGTCGACGGCCCCGCCCCGGACCAGCCGGTCGCCCGCTGGCGCGACCACGTCGGTGTGCACCGGCAGCGGGACGGCCGTTTCTACGTCGGCTTCGCGCCGCGCGTGGGCCGCGTGGACGGCGCCACCCTCACGAAGATCGCCGAGCTGGCCGAGGCACACGGCTCGGGCCGTCTGAGGACCACCGTCGAGCAGAAGATGATCGTGCTCGACATCGAGGAGGACCAGGTCGCGTCGCTGGCCGAAGGCCTCGAAGCGCTCGGCCTCACCGTCAATCCCTCTCCCTTCCGGCGCGGCACCATGGCCTGCACCGGCATCGAGTACTGCAAGCTCGCGATCGTCGAGACCAAGGCGCGCGGTGCTTCCCTGATCGACGAACTCGAGCGCCGCATCCCCGAGTTCGACGAGCCGATCACCATCAACATCAACGGCTGCCCGAACGCCTGCGCCCGTATCCAGGTCGCGGACATCGGTCTCAAGGGCCAGCTGGTCCTCAACGACCAGGGCGAGCAGGTCGAGGGCTTCCAGGTGCATCTGGGCGGCGCACTCGGTCTGGAGGCCGGTTTCGGACGCAAGGTCCGCGGCCTGAAGGTCACGTCGGACGAACTGCCCGACTACGTCGAGCGGGTCCTGAAGCGTTTCCAGGAGCAGCGCGAAGACGGCGAGCGCTTCGCCACCTGGGCCGCCCGCGCCTCTGAGGAGGCGCTGTCGTGAGCGAGCGCGCTGCCCCTTTCTACTGTCCCTACTGCGGTGACGAGGACCTTCGTCCGAGCGAGCAGGGTCACGGCGCGTGGGAATGCGCGGCGTGCAATCGAGCCTTCCAGTTGAAGTTCCTCGGGCTGCTCTCCCGGGGACTTCGGCAGGACGATCGTGGAGGGGCAGAGATATGACGACGATTCAGAAAGAGCGTACGGGCGAGGACTTGAAGAGCCTCGCCGAGCAGGCGGGGCGCGACCTCGAGGACGCCTCCGCCCTGGAGATCCTCCAGTGGGCGGTCGACACCTTCGGCAAGAAGTTCTGTGTCACCTCCTCCATGGAGGACGCGGTCGTCGCCCACCTCGCCTCGCGTGCCAGGCCCGGCGGCGGCCGAGTCGACGTGGTCTTCCTCGACACCGGCTACCACTTCCCGGAGACCATCGGCACCCGGGACGCGGTCGAGGCCGTGATGGACGTCAACGTCATCACGCTCACCCCACGCCAGACGGTCGCCGAGCAGGACGCCGAGTACGGCCCCGAGCTGCACGACCGCAACCCGGACCTGTGCTGCGCGCTGCGCAAGGTCAAGCCCCTTGAGGAGGGCCTGACCAGGTACGACGCCTGGGCGACCGGGCTGCGCCGCGACGAGTCCCCGACCCGGGCGAACACCCCGGTCGTCGGCTGGGACGCGAAGCGTCAGAAGGTCAAGATCTCGCCGATCGCCCGCTGGACGCAGGACGACGTGGACGCGTACGTCGCCGAGCACGGGGTGCTCACCAACCCGCTGCTGATGGACGGCTACGCCTCCGTCGGCTGCGCGCCCTGCACCCGCCGGGTCCTGGCGGGCGAGGACGCGCGCGCCGGCCGCTGGGCGGGACGCGGCAAGACCGAGTGCGGGCTGCACGAATGACGACGACCGCCACGCCGACGACCGCGACCGCCGCGGCCGGCGAGAACCCCCACAACTCCCGGGAGAAGCAAGTGACGACCGGAGCCACCGTCTGGCTCACGGGTCTGCCGAGTGCCGGCAAGACCACCATCGCGTACGAGCTGGCCGGCCGACTGCGCGAGGAGGGCCACCGCGTCGAGGTGCTCGACGGCGACGAGATCCGCGAGTTCCTCTCGTCGGGCCTCGGCTTCTCCCGCGCCGACCGCGACACGAACGTGCAGCGGATCGGCTTCCTCGCCGAGCTGCTGGCGCGCAACGGCGTCAAGGCGCTCGTCCCGGTGATCGCGCCGTACGCGGACAGCCGTGAGGCGGTGCGCACACGGCACCGGAGCGCTGGCACCACGTACCTGGAGGTGCACGTGGCGACCCCGGTCGAGGTGTGCAGCGAGCGGGACGTGAAGGGGCTGTACGCCAAGCAGGCCGCGGGCGAGATCTCGGGGCTCACCGGTGTCGACGACCCCTACGAGGACCCCGCGTCGCCCGATCTGCGCATCGAGTCGCACCACCAGTCCGTGCAGGAGTCCGCGGCCGCGCTGCATGCGCTGCTCACCGAGAGGGGTCTCGCATGACGACCGCCGTCACCGTGCACGAAGGCACCGAAAAGCCGTACTCCCTGTCACACCTGGACG
>NZ_JBEZLR010000134.1:0-24230 GCF_040652275.1 Streptomyces sp. NPDC048275 | reverse complement strand
GTCGGTCGCGATGGCTCCGCCATCACTCCCTCCTCCGCCTTGCAGCCGCACGCACCAGACCCCGCTCCTTCTCCCACCCTCCCATTGCCGGTCGGCCTTACTCTGTGACCATGGGCGATGCGTCGATGGTCGGATTGATGGGGCGGGTGACCGGCACGGTGGGGCCGGGGCTCGTCGGTGAGGTGATGGTCCGGGTCCGCGGCGGCGCCGAGCACTTCCTCGCGTACCCCGCCGCCGCCAAGGAGCGCATCGAGCGGGGCACGGTGGTGATGGTGGTCGAGTACCTGCCGCCGCGGACGGTGTACGTATCGGCGGCATACGACAATTGACGGCTCGTCCGCTTCCGGTTCGCACCAGGTGAGAGCCCTGTGCGTCAAGATTGCAACAAGGATCCGTCAGCGTCTGTACCCCGGCCTTGCACAGGAGCACACTCCCGTTCGTTCGGTGCCGATAGGGCACCATGCAAAGGGGGCGTATGCCGATGGTTGTCGGCGTCGTGGCGGGGGCGGTTGTCCTCGCACTGATCTTCATCGTTGTGGTCTTCAAGCTCATGTGGCGGGTCGCGGAGCCCAACGAAGCACTGATCATCTCCGGTTCGAAGCATCGGACCGAAGGCCTTGAAGAAGGCATGGGATTCCGCATCGTGACGGGGCGCGGCACACTGGTACTGCCGGGCGTGCAGGCAGTGCGCAAGCTCTCGCTCGACCTCAACGAGACCGAGCTGTCCGTGGACTGTGTGACGCACCAGGGCATTCCGCTCAAGGTGCGGGGCGTGGTCATCTTCAAAGTGGGCGACGACTTCGTGTCGATCGCCAACGCGGGACGCCGTTTCCTCGACCAGCAGAAGCTGATGTCGGAGCGGGTGCACAACGTGTTCGCCGGTCATCTGCGCTCCATCGTCGGCGGGTTGACCGTCGAGGACATGATCCGCGACCGCGAGAAGCTGACCGGCCAGACGCGGGCCGCGTGCGGTACGGAGATGGAGAAGCTGGGTCTGATCGTCGACTCGCTGCAGATCCACGAGATCGAGGACCCGACCGGCTACATCAAGAACCTCGCCATGCCGCACGCCGCCGCCGTGCAGCGCGACGCGCGGATCGCGCAGGCCGAGGCGAACCGTCTCGCCACCGAGGCCGAGCAGAAGGCCGCGGCCCGGATGTCTGAGGCGACCCGGGACAGCGAGATCCTCCAGGCCGGCTACCAGGCCGAGCGCGACAAGGCGGCCGCCAAGGCCCAGCAGGCCGGACCGCTCGCCGACGCCGCCGCCCGGCAGGACGTCGTCGTCCAGGAGACACGGATCGCCGAACTCGAGGCGCAGCGCCGTGAGCAGCAGCTCCAGGCGGACGTCCGCAAGCCCGCGGACGCGAAGGCCTACGAGACGCGGGCCCGGGCCGAGGCCGATCGTGACGCGCGGATCTCCGCCGCCCAGGCCAAGTCCAAGGAGACCGAACTCGCGGCGGCGGCCGAGGCGAACCGGGTCAAGACGGCCGCGAACGCCGAGGCCGAGGCGACGAAGGCGCGGGGTGCGGCCGCCGCGACGGCGACCAGGGCCACCGGTGAGGCCGAGGCCGCCGCCGCTCAGGCCAAGGGCCTGGCCGCGGCCGAGGCGACCCGGGCGCAGGGTCTCGCCGAGGCGGAGGCCATCAAGGCACGGGCCGCCGCCCTCGCCGAGAACCAGGAAGCCGTGGTCGCCCAGCAACTCGCCGAGAACTGGCCGGAGATCGTCCAGGCGGGCGCGAGCGCGTTCGGCAACGTCGACCACATGGTGCTGCTCAACGGCGCCGACGGTATGTCGGAGATGTTCGCCAAGGCACTGACGATGGGCGGCACGGGGCTGGGCCTCGCCCGTCAGTTGCTGGCATCGATGAACCAGAACGGTACGACGGAGAACTCGACCGCCGGGCTCAACGGTCATGTGCCGCCGCGCTCGGAGAAGGTGCCGGTGGAGAACGACAACGGATGAATCGTTGAGGCCTCGGGCGTGCGGGAGTTGACCTCCGTACGCCCGAAGTCGCGTGCGCCCCGAGCCTGTAGGCACGCTCCAAGCCGCCCTGTACGCACACCCCACGCCCTGTACGCGCGCCCGAAGCCCCGTACGCGGGGACCCGCTCGGCGCGCGGTGCCGCTCAGGCTCTAACGTGACGTGCGTGACTGCCAACACCGACGCACACGTACCCGGTCGCTTCGGCCCCACCGCCACCACCGAGGCCGAGCCCCGCGAGGTGGGCCGGGTACGCACGGAGTACTCGCCCGCGCACGACGGCGACCCCGATCCCGGCGAGATCGTCTGGACGTGGGTGCCCTTCGAGGAGAACGACGGCCGGGGCAAGGACCGCCCGGTGCTCGTCGTCGCCCGTGAGTCCGCCGGCACGCTGCTCGCCGTCCAGCTGTCGAGCAGGCGGCACGACGGCGACCGGGAGTGGGTGCCGATCGGCAGCGGGCCGTGGGACCGGTCGGGACGCGACTCGTGGGTGGACGTGGACCGGGTGCTGCGGCTGCACGAGGCCGGTATGCGGCGGGAGGCCTGTGCACTGGACCGGATGCGGTTCAATCTGGTGGTGCACCGGCTGCGGGAGCGGTACGGCTGGCGCTGAGCGCTCGCGTCACCGCCTCTTACCGGACGGTCACCCCTGCAAATGCGCGTTCGAATGCACTCCGAATGGGCGAACCCTTGCGGTCGAGCACCCCGAAAACAATGTGCTCGAAGGAACCGGCGAACCGTCCGCCGTCCCCGAGCAGGGCACGGAAGGCGCCCGCCACCTGCTCGGGATCGTTCCGGAAGACACCACATCCCCACGCACCGAGCACCAGCCGCCGGTAGCCATGGGCCACGGCCGTCTCAAGAACCCGCTCGGCCCGCGTGCCCAGGGCGCGTGGCAGCTCCGCCGCACGCTGAGGGGCGGTGCGCAGCACGACTCCGGCGTTGGGGGCCGCGGCGGTCAGGAAGCCGACGGTGTACGGCTCGTCGAGCAGCCGGCCGCGGTCGTCGCGGAAGACGGGCACACCGGGTGAGTGGATGACCCGGTCCGTGTAGAACGGATCGCGGTGGGCGCGGTGGTGGTCGTAGAACTCCCGGGCCCGCAGCACGCACACGTAGAGCGCGGCGGCCCGGCACAGGGCCTCTTCCTGGGCCTGCGCGCCGTTCAGATAGCCGCCGCCCGGATTGCGCGCCGAGGCGAAGTTCAACACGGCCACCGCGCCGCCCTCGCCCTCGTCCGTGAGCCGTCGGGCGGCTTCCAGACTGCTCTCGCCCGTAACCTCGAACAAAGTGTCGACAGGTTCGGCCGACGCCACGTCCACCGGCTCGGGACCGTACATCCGCGTCCCCGCCCGCGCGGCCTCGATCGCCGCGGCGATCGACACCTCGCGCCCGTCGGAGGCGCGATACGCACCCGCCGCGACGATCTCCTCCGTCTGCCGCGCGATCGCACGCAGGCGCGCGCTCATGGCGCGACCCCCGTACGCACCACGAGCGCGCCCCGCGCGCTCTCCCCCGTCGTGCCCATGAACGCATCGTGAGCGATGCTGGTCGTGCAGCGCAACAGAAATTCGCGCCCCGCAAACACTGCTGCACGGCCCGCCGGACAGCGACTCCCGGCCCCGCGAGCAATAATTTGCACCCTTGTGCGAACCGTCTCGAGGGTCTTGGGTGGGACGAGCGATGCCGGTCCGGCACCACGGACGCCGGACCGGCGACATGGTGGCATCTCAGGAGGATCCCGACATGTCCGATTCGGTGAGTGACTGTACGGAGCAACGCTCCGCCGTCACCGAGGCCGAGGTGGAAGCGCTGGTCCATGGCATCTGCTTCAAGACCGGACCGCCCCGCACCCTCGGCGTCGAAGTGGAATGGCTCATCCACGAGCTGCGGACACCGCGGCTCCCCGCAACACCCGAACGACTCGAAGCGGCCTACGCCGCCGTGCGGCCCCTGCCCCTGCGTTCGGCGCTCACCGTCGAACCGGGTGGCCAGCTGGAGCTCAGCTCCCCTCCCGCCGCCTCCCTGATGGAGTGCATCGGGACCGTCTCCGCCGACCTCGACGCGGTACGCGCGGTATTGCGCGAGGCGGATCTCGGCCTCAGCGGGTACGGCCACGAACCCTGGAATCCCCCGAGCCGTTTCCTCCATGAGCCGCGCTACGACGCCATGGAGCGGTATCTCGACCGCGCGGGTCCCGAAGGGCGAGCCATGATGTGCTCCTCCGCCTCCGTCCAGGTGTGCCTGGACGCCGGGTACGAGGAGCCGGGACCGCTCGGGCACGGGCGTCGCTGGTGGCTCGCGCATCAGCTCGGCGCGGTCCTGGTGGCCGCGTTCGCGCACTCGCCGGTGGCCCGGGGCCGGTACACGGGCTGGCGCTCCACGCGGCAGTCCCTGTGGACGGCGATGGACCCGGGACGCAGCAGCGCGCCTCCCCTGGGCGGCGACCCGCGCGCCGCCTGGGCCCGGCATGTCCTGGACGCGCCGGTGATGTGCGTCCGGGCGCCGGACGGCCCCTGGGACGTACCGGAGGACATGACTTTCCGGGCGTGGACCCGATCCGGCGCACCGCCGGACCGGGCGGATCTCGACTATCACCTGACGACCCTGTTCCCGCCGGTCCGCCCGCGCGGTCATCTGGAGCTCCGCATGATCGACGCGCAGCCGGGCGACGACGGGTGGATCGTGCCGCTCGCCGTGACGGCTGCGCTGTTCGACGACGTGGAGGCCGCGGAGGTGGCCTACCGGACCGTCAAACCCCTCGCGGAGCGGGCGGATTCGCTCCCCGCACCGTGCAATCCGCTGTGGATCGCCGCGGCGCGGGACGGACTGACCGACCCCGAGCTGCACGAGGCCGCCGTCACCTGCTTCGCGGCCGCCGCGGAGGCACTGCCCCGGATGGGCGCCTCCGTCGCCGTCCAGGACGCGGTCGCGGAGTTCACGGAACGCTATGTGGCCCGGGGCCGCTGCCCTGCCGACGATCTCCTTGACGGCCAGGTCCACGACCAGGTCCACGGCAAGTCCCACGGTCAGTTCCACGGTCAGTTCCACGGTCAGTTCCACGGGAAGGACATCCGCACATGACCGCCCCGACATCACCCACGGACCCCGACTCGCTCCGCAAGCGCGCGCTGGAGGCGCTGATCACGGCCCGCGACCGCACCGAGCTCCTCACCTCCTGTGTGGACGAGCCCGAACTGACGGCGCAGCACTCGCCGTTGATGTCTCCGCTGGTGTGGGACCTCGCGCATATCGGCAACCAGGAGGAGCTGTGGCTGCTGCGCGCGGTCGCCGGCCGTGACGCGATGCGGCCCGAGATCGACGGGCTGTACGACGCGTTCGAGCACTCTCGCGCCGAGCGTCCCTCGCTGCCGCTGCTGGCGCCCGCCGAGGCCCGCCAGTACGCCGCCGAGGTACGCGGGCGGGCGCTGGACGTCCTGGAGGGCACCGCGTTCGAGGGCACACCTCTCACCGAGGCCGGCTTCGGCTTCGGCATGATCGCGCAGCACGAACAGCAGCACGACGAGACGATGCTGATCACCCATCAACTCCGCAAGGGGCCGACGGCCCTCACCGCACCCGACCCCGCACCCGTACCGCCCTTCGCGGGACCCGCCGAAGTCCTGGTACCGGGCGGCCCGTTCACGATGGGCACGTCCACCGAGCCGTGGGCATTGGACAACGAGCGCCCCGCGCACCGCCGCGAGGTCCCGCCGTTCTTCATCGACACCACTCCGGTGACGAACGCCGCGTACCAGGCCTTCATCGAGGCCGGCGGCTACGGCACCGAACGCTGGTGGACCGCGGAGGGCTGGGCCCACATCCGGGCGCACGGCATCGAGGCGCCGCTGTTCTGGCGCCGCGAGGGCGGGCAGTGGCTGCGGCGCCGCTTCGGCGTCACCGAGCCGGCGCCGGCCGACGAGCCGGTGCTGCACGTCTGCTGGTACGAGGCCGACGCGTACGCCCGCTGGGCGGGGCGCCGGCTACCCACCGAGGCCGAGTGGGAGAAGGCGGCCCGCCACGACCCTGCGTCCGACCGCTCCACGCGCTATCCGTGGGGCGACGCCGACCCCACCCCCGAGCACGCCAACCTCGGCCAGCGCCATCTGCGCCCGGCCCCGGCCGGCAGCTACCCGGCGGGTGAATCTCCGCTCGGTGTACGTCAGTTGATCGGCGACGTGTGGGAGTGGACGTCGAGCGACCTGCACCCCTACCCCGGCTTCGCGGCCTTCCCGTACAAGGAGTACTCGGAAGTGTTCTTCGGGCCGGAATACAAGGTGCTGCGCGGCGGCTCGTTCGCCGTGGACCCAGTGGCCTGCCGGGGGACGTTCCGCAACTGGGACTATCCGATCCGGCGGCAGATCTTCTCCGGTTTCCGTACGGCGCGCGACGGGACCGTCTGATGTGCCGTCATCTGGCGTTCCTCGGGCCCGAGGAGCCGCTCGGCCGGCTCCTCGTGGAACCGCCGCACAGCCTGTACCGGCAGTCGTGGGCGCCGCGACGACAGCGGCACGGGACGGTCAACGCCGATGGTTTCGGGGTCGGTTGGTACGCCGAAGAGGATCCGGTGCCCGCCCGGTACCGGCGTCCCGGGCCCATCTGGGGCGACCAGTCGTTCGCGGACCTGGCCCGTGTCGTCAGGTCCAAAGCGCTGCTCGGCGCCGTACGGGACGCCACCCGGGGGGGAGCGGACGGGGAGGCCGCGGCGGCGCCGTTCACCGCGGGCCCCTGGCTGTTCAGCCACAACGGCGCCGTCCTCGGCTGGCCCGGCTCCCTCGCCCCGCTCGTGCGGACCCTGTCCGCCGAGGAGTTGCTGTCCCTGGAGGCCCGCTGCGACTCGGCGCTCGTCTGGGCGCTGGTCCTGCAACGGCTGCGCGCCGGTGACGACCAGGGCCGGGCGCTGGCCGAGACGGTCCTGGAGGTCGCCGAGGCGGCCCCCGGGTCCCGGCTCAACCTGCTCCTCACCGACGGCGAGACAATCACGGCGACGGCCTGGGGCGACACCCTCTGGTACCTCGCCGACCCCGTCCGCCACCGCACCGTCGTGGCCTCCGAGCCGTACGACGACGACCCGCACTGGCAGGAGGTGCCGGACCGCACGCTGCTCGCGGCGAGCCGCACCGACGTCCTGCTCACTCCGCTCAAGGACCAGCACGACCAGGAAGGCTCGTACGACCGGAAAGGCCAGCCCGACCACATGGCACCCGCACGCTCGAAGGAGCCCAGCACGTGAGCCCGTTCCTTCTCACCCGCACCCTGCCCGAGGACGCCACGGACGCGGCACTGCGTGCCGATGTCCTGCACGGCCTCACGCACACGCCCAAAACGCTGCCTCCCAAATGGTTCTATGACGCCTACGGCAGCGAGCTCTTCGAGAAGATCACCGAACTGCCCGAGTACTACCCCACCCGGGCAGAGCGCGAAATCCTGATCGCCCGGGCCCCCGAGATCGCCGCGACGACCGGTGCGCGCACCCTCGTCGAGCTGGGCTCCGGCTCGTCCGAGAAGACGCGGTACCTGCTCGACGCGCTGCCGGGGCTGCACACGTACGTGCCGGTCGACGTCAGCGAGAGCGCCCTGACCCAGGCCGGGCACGCGCTGATCGCCGAGCATCCTGATCTCGGCGTGCATGCGCTGATCGCCGACTTCACGGGCGGTCTCGCGCTTCCCGGTACGCCCGGGCCGCGGCTGGTGGCGTTCCTCGGCGGCACGGTCGGGAATCTGCTGCCCGCCGAACGCGCCACGTTCCTGGCCTCAGTACGGGCCCTGCTGCACCCCGGCGATGCCCTGTTGCTCGGCACCGACCTGGTCAAGGACGAGTCGGTCCTGGTCGCCGCGTACGACGACGCGGCCGGGGTGACGGCCGAGTTCAACAAGAATGTGCTGACGGTCGTCAATCGCGAGCTCGGCGCCGATTTCGACCCGGACGCGTTCGCCCATGTCGCCCTCTGGGACACGGAGCGGGAGTGGATCGAGATGCGGCTGCGGTCGCGGACCGACCAGACCGTGAAGATCCCCGCCCTCGACCTGGCCGTCGACTTCGCGGCGGGCGAGGAACTGCGCACCGAGATCTCGGCGAAGTTCCGCGAGGAGGGCATGCGGCGCGAACTGGCCGCCACGGGCCTCGACCTGGCCCATTGGTGGACGGACAAGCAGAACCGTTTCGCGCTGTCCCTCAGCCTGGTCCGGTGACGGCCGGGGGAGGCCCGGCCCAAGGGCGGGCCTCCCCCGTTCTCCCCGACATCTCGCGAACCACGCTCCTGTGGGGCACCGTGGAATTGACGCCTGGCACACCCGCCACGGCCGAGAGGAGTACCCGCATGTCCGACCACACATACCGGGTCACCGAAATCGTCGGCACCTCCCACGAGGGGGTCGACCAGGCCATTCGCAACGGGATCGCCCGCGCCTCGCAGACACTGCGCAACCTGGACTGGTTCGAGATCACGCAGGTCAGGGGGCAGATCGTGGACGGGTCGATCGAGTACTACCAGGTCGGTCTGAAGGTCGGGTTCCGCCTGGAGGACAGCGCCTGACCCGAACCGCACGTCCCGGACGGCGCATCCCTCAGGTCCGTCCCTCCCGCTCCTGCGCGTCCTTCAGCGCCGCGGACGCGGTCCCCCAGCGCGCCCGTACGACCTTGAACCCGGCCCGCTCCGCCTCGTCGCAGACGAGTTCGTCGTCGTCCACGAGGACGCGGATCTCTCGGTCGCGAGCGAGCCCACGAAGGATGTCCAGTTTGGTGCGGCGGGCGGGCCTGCGGTCGTCGTTGCGGCGCATCCAGATGCGCCCCTCGGGCAGTCCCTGGGCGGCCAGCCAGTCGACGGTGTCGCGCCGGCAGCGCTCGGGGCGGCCGGTGAGGTAGACCACCTCGCAGTCCCGCGCCCTTTTCAGCGCCAGGGCCACGCCCTCGGCCAGCGGGGGATCCTGCGGCGCGGCCGCGAAGAACGCGGCCCAGTCCCGGGGCTCGCGCTCCAGAAACCGCTGCCGATGCGCGGTGTCCGCGAGCGTGCCGTCGAGGTCGAACACGGCGAGCGGCCTGGACCGGCCCGACGCCGTGATCCTGTTGGTCTTCGTCACACGGACCAGCCTAAGCAACGCCTCTCAACTTCTGTCTCTCCAAGGGCTGTTGACAACACCGGGCGAGCCCTTAACGTGAACCCTCGCGCGGAGTGTCGCACGATATTCGGTATTTCGAACATACGGGACGGTGGAGGGACACCACCATCCCGGCTCTTCGGCATGCGGCGAATCACGTGAATCCCCCGGACAAGGAGAGCCGCGTCATGATCACCCCCGACCGAAACGCGTCCTCGACGCCCTTCACGCCCTCCCGCCGCGGCCTGCTGCGCGCGATGGCCGCGCTCCCCGCGACCGCACTCGTCCTGGGCGAACTGCCCGGACTGCTGGGCACGGCCGGGGCGGCGGCACCCGCCCACGGCTCCGCCACCCGCTACACCATCGTGCCGTTCCTGAACAGCAACGACGGCACCGTGAACGTCTACCAGTCCGACGACGCCACGGACTTCCGCCTCGTCAAGGCGTCCGCCTACACCCCGCCCAGCAACCGCATCCGCGACGCCAGCGTGTTCAGGCACACCGACGGCTACTACTACATCACCTACACCACGCACACCTGGCAGGACGTCAGCACCACCATCGGCTTCGCCCGCAGCTCGGACCGGGCCAACTGGACTTTCCTGTACGACTACACGGTCCCCGTCGCCAACCTGTCCCGCGCGTGGGCACCCGAGTGGTTCGCCGACAGCGACGGCAGCGTGAATGTCATCGTGTCCTGCTCGACCACCGCCGACGAGTGGATCTTCACTCCGTATGTACTGAGGGCGACCAACTCCACGCTCACCGCGTGGAGTTCACCTGTCGCGCTGTCCGGCATCGGCACCAACCACATCGACACGTTCATCGTGAAGATCGGCTCCACGTACCACGCGTTCCCGAAGAACGAGACGACGAAGTACATCGAGTACGCCACCGCCACCAGCCTGACCGGGCCCTACACCATCATCAGGACCGGCGACTGGGCGGGTTGGGGCGGCACGCGTGAGGGGCCCGCGCTGGTCCAGCTCGACAACGGCGCCTGGCGGATCTTCTTCGACGGCTACGGCGACAGCAGTTACTACTACAGCGACAGCTACGACACCTTCGCCACCTGGAGCGCGCCGAAGAAGCTGCCGGGCGTCTCCGGTACGGCCCGGCACTTCACCGTGATCAAGGAGACGGTCTCCGGCGGGGTGAACCTGGCGACCGACGTCACGCGTTCCTTCCGGTCGGGCAACTACACCACCCGCTACTGGCAGGGGCAGTCCGCGCTGCTCAACCTTCCCGTGGTGAGCACTTCCAGCAGCACCGCCGAGAAGCAGGCGTCCACCTTCACCGTGGTGGCGGGCCTCGCCGACGCGAACGGCTACTCCTTCCGGGACGCGGCCGGCAACTACCTGCGGCACTGGGACTTCCGGGCCCGCTTCGACGCGAACAACGGAACGTCGACCTTTGCCAAGGACGCCACGTTCGTCGCCCGCACCGGCACGCCCGACGGCACGCTGCGCTTCGAGTCGTACAACTACCCGGGCTACTACCTGCGCCACTACAACTACCAGCTTCGCGTGGACATCTCGGACGGCACCGACCTGTTCCGCCAGGACAGCTCCTTCGTCCCCGTGACGGCCTGGGCATGACCGCCGCACCAGCCGGAGAAGAGAGGGAAAGCCCGATGAGTGAGCGCACCGGCCCGCTTCAGCCGTCCCGCCGCACCGCGCTGGGGGCGATGGCCGCCCTGACCGCGTCCTTCGCCGTCGGCGCCCCGTCCGCGCGCGCCGCGGCCACAACTGCGTACGTCATGGGCTACTTCACCGAGTCCCCGAACTGGCTCGGCGCCGACTACGGCCTCCACCTGGCCGTCAGCACCGACTCGCTCCAGTGGACCCCGCTGAACCAGAACAACCCGGTCGTGACGCCGACCGGGGGCACCGGCGGTCTGCGCGACCCGTTCATCATGCGCAAGCAGGACGGCACCTTCGTGGTGATCGCCACCGACCTCAAGGGGACCGACTGGAGCCTGCAGAGTCAATACATCCATGTCTGGGACTCCGCCGACCTGCGTTCCTTCACCGGCTACCGTCGGTTGAAGCTGCACGACATGGCCACCCACAGCTGGGCCCCTGAGGCGTTCTGGGACGCGGGGCGCGGCCAGTACGGGATCATCTACTCGGCCGTCAACTCCAGTGGCCACAACGTCATCATGGTGAACTACACCACCGACTTCGTGACGGCATCGGCCGCGCAGGTCTTCTTCGACCCCGGTTACGACGTGATCGACGGCGACCTCGCCGTGGGCGTGAACGGTGTGAACTACCTGTACTTCAAGAAGGACCAGACGCTGGTCGGCGCCAGGTCCACCTCCCTGAATCCGGGCAGCTTCACCGTGTTCAGCACGCCGGTCGCGCACGGCGGCACCGAGGCCCCGACCCTCGTGAAGTCCCAGACGTCGAGCAACTGGTTTCTCTGGGGCGACACGTACACGCCCAACGGCGTGTTCTACGCCTGGCAGTCCACCGACCTCGCCGCGGGCACCTGGACGGCGGTGGACCAGCGCCTCTACACCCAGCCGCTCAACTCCAAGCACTGCACCATCCAGAGCATCACCACGACCGAGTACGACAACCTCGTGGCGAGGTACGGCACACCGTCGTGGAACCGGATCAAGTCCTATAACTTCCCGGCCCGTTACGTCCGGCACTCCGACTACGTCGGCCGGATCGACGAGTACCCGTTCGACCCGTACACCGACTCGCAGTGGAAGGTCGTGCCGGGACTCGCCGACAGCTCGGGGGTGTCCTTCCAGTCGGTCAACTACCCGACCCGCTACCTGCGGCACTACAACTACCAACTGCGGCTGGACGTGAACGACAGCACCACCGCTTTCGCCCAGGACGCCACGTTCTACCGGACGGCGGGCCTCGCCGACACCTCCTGGACATCTTTCCGCTCCTTCAACCATCCGGACCGTTACATCCGCCACGCAAACTACGTCCTGCGCATCGATCCCATCGCCACCAGTACCGAAAGGGCCGACGCCACGTTCTCGGTCGGGTACTGATCCCCCTTCGTCCCCAGGAGAAACCCCGCATGTTACCTCTCCGCAGACTCCTCGCCACTCTGGCAGCCGCGACCGCCGCTCTGGGCGGGCTCACGGCGACCGCCCCCACCGCGGCGGCCGCCGACTCGGGCACGTTCAACGTGCTCAGCTACAACGTCGCGGGGCTGCCCGAGGCCATCTCCAGCGCCCCGACCCCCCGCCAGTCCAGCACCACGACGATCGGCCAGCGGATCGCCCCGTACGACATCGTCCAGGTGCAGGAGGACTTCAACTACCACGCGTACCTCTACGCCGCCGACACCACCCACGCCTACCGCACCGCCACCAGTGGCGGCGCCGGCATAGGCAGCGGGCTCAACACCCTGTCGAAGATCTCCTACGACTCCGACGACTTCGAGCGGGGCGACTGGAACTCCTGCCAGCTCGACTCGGGCGACTGCCTGACTCCCAAGGGCTTCACGTTCATGCGCGAGCGCCTCGCCGAAGGCGTCTACGTGGACTTCTACAACCTGCACACCAACGCCGGTACCAGTGACGGCGATCTGGCCTCGCGGGCGGACAACCTCAACCAGCTCACCGCGTTCATCCAGAGCCACTCCAAGGGCAACGCCGTGGTCGTCATGGGTGACACGAACACGCGCTACACCCGCTCCGGCGACACGATCCGCGAGTTCAACGCGGCCAACGGCCTGACCGACGCCTGGGTACAGCTCGTCCGCGGCGGCACCCCGCCCGCCAAGGGCAGCGACGCGCTGGTCTGCGACCAGACCGGCCCGACGGTGCCCAACACCTGCGAGGTCGTCGACAAGATCCTCTACCGGGGCAGCAAGCTGGTCTCGCTCAACGCCACCAGCTACAACAACGAGCACGCGAGCTTCCTCACCGACGGGCTCATGCTCTCCGACCACGACCCGATCACCGCCAAGTTCACCTGGTCGCGCAACTCCGCCTACCAGCTCAGCGACCAGTTCGGCGGCCCGCACGGGAACTACTTCAATGACATCGACAGCGTGCCGGCCGGGGCCGGGGCCACCACCGTCTCGCTGCGGGCCGGTTCACGCGTCGACCAGATCGGGCTGACGCTCAGCAACGGCACGACTCTGACGCACGGGGGCACGGCCGGCACCGCGTCATCCCTCACCCTCGGCAGCGGCGAGTACCTCACCTCGGCGCAGCTGTGCCAGGGCGTGAAGGACGGCAACACCCGGATCTTCTCCGCGAAGTTCACCACCAACCTGGGCCGCAGCCTGGCCGGCGGTACGACGACCTCGGACTGCGTGACCCGCACCGCTCCGTCCGGCTGGCAGATCGCCGGATTCCATGGCCGTACGGGCGACGAGGTCGACAAGATCGGCTTCCTCTACACCCAGCGCTGACCGGATCCCCGCCACGCCTCGAGGGGTGTGGCGGGTTCCCCTGCCACCGCGTCACGTCACGCACCCATGCCCAGCCGTCGTGGTCGGTGTCACCCGGGGTTTCGCCCGCAACAATCACTGTCCACACGGCGAGACCGCCGTCTCGCTTCGACCGCGAGCCGTGCCGGCTCGGCCTTGTCCGGCGCGACGGTGGTGAGCGGGGGCGCCGTGTAGCGGGCCTCCTCGACGTCGTCGAAACCCACCACCGCGACGTCGTCCGGCGTGCGCAGACCGCGCTCGCGCACGGCGTGCAGGGCTCCCTCGGCGGATCACGGGCGCGAGCTCCTCGTCGTACGGGATCCCGGCCCCGCGCAGCGCTTCCTGGTAGCCGGTGAGACGCGTCGCGGAGGTGGCGGCGTGCCGTACGGCCTGGCGGCCGATCACCGCGATGCGGCGGCGGCCGATCGACAGCAGGTGCTCGGTGGCCTCGCGCGCGGCCGCCGTGTTGTCGATGGTCACGTGCGGGCACGCCAGGTCGTGCACGCGCTCACCGAGCAGCACCAGCGGCACCCGGGTCGCGGCGCGTGCCGCGCTCCGGTCGTCCAGCGCCAGTGGGCTAAGGATCACGCTGTCGACCAGCGGATCGGTGCGCCCCAGGGCGATGTTCAGCTCGTCCTGGGGGCGGCCGCCGGTGCACTCCACGAGGAGTGCGCACCCGTGCGCGGCGGCCTGGCTCAGCAGCTGCTCAGCCAGCTCCGCGCAGTACGGCATCGTCAGTTCGGGCACGGCGAGCAGCAGCACTCCGCTGCGGCCGGTGCGCAGTCCTCGCGCGGCGGTGTTGGGCCGGTATCCCAGTTCCTCGACGGCTCGCAGCACCCGCTCCCGGGTGGCCTCGGAGAAGTGCCCGGTACCCCGTACGACATGGGAGACCGTCCGCAGGGACACCCCGGCCCGCTCGGCCACTTCCGTGAGTCCGATCGCTGCGCTCACCGGCTCACCCTGAGGCCGACGACGCCGTTCAGTGGTGGTCTCGTTGACCGCCTTGGTTTCCGTAACCGCCGTATCCGTAGCCGCCGTATCCGCCGTATCCGTAGCCGCCGTATCCATCACCGGATGAGCCGTACTGTCCCGTGGTCGGCGGGCAGTAGTTGTACGGGTAGCAGCCGTACGTGGGAGACGAGGACGCCGATGTCGACGGGGTCGGCGCGGGCGTCGACGGCGGCTTGGCCGAGGGGGTGGGCGTACTGCTCGGCGACGCTTTCGTCGAGGGTTTCTCGGGGGCGTGGGTCACCGGTGCGGTGACGTCCTGGTCGGCGTCCCAGTTGACCACCTCCATCTGGAGCGAGGGCGAGGAGGTGTCCAACGTCCAGTGCTGGTCGGCGCCGTTCTCGCGGAGTTTGACGACCAGGGCCGCTTCGCCCTTGGTGGAGGCGGGTGTGAGGGCCAGATCCTGGCTCCAGCGGGGCACCACCTCGCCCTGGAGGGTGAAGTCGTAGCGCACGTTCTTGGTGCCCGGTTGCGACTCGCCCGTGCAGGGCGCCAGTTGGACCGAGTAGCCGAGGTGGGAGTCGAGGCAGAGGTCGGGGGCGGCCACGTCACGCAGCACTCCGTCCTCCTCGTACGACCATTCCTGGCTCGCGGCCGAGGAGCACGGTGTGAGTGCGGTCTCCGCTCCCTTCACGGGCTTCTTGCCCACGATGCCGATGCACAGCCCGGTCTCGGTGTTGCGCAGCCGACCGCGCACGGCGCCGTTCGACGTCTCGCCTGCGCCTATCCAGGACGGGTTCGCGCCGGGCGCCTTGGCCGGGCCCGGACTGGGCGAGCCCGAAGGTCCGGTGTTGTCGGCCATGCCGTTCTCGCCGCCCGAGCTCTGGCCGACCCACAGGACCAGCGGGACCAGGATCAGACCGCTCACGGTCAGCGCGGCCAGGGCGATGTTCCGGCGGCGCGGGGAGCGTCGGGGAGCCTTGTGCGTCGGCGGGCGGGAGTCGGCGGGCGACTGGTGTCGAGGTGCCGGGCTCGGGGGGGCGCTCGGCGGGAGCGGGAGAAGGCTCGGCAGGGGCGGAATCCCGTTCACGCCGGCCACGGGGGCCGCGTCCGCCGTCACCTCCACGATCGCGGTGGCGGTGACGCGTCCGAGGCGGGACGCCAGATAGGCCGCGGCGCCCCAGCCCAGCACGGCTTCGGCCAGCGGCGCGGCGAGTTCGCCGTCGAACACGCTCAACTGGTCGGCGGTGTACCGGCAGTGCCGGCAACGGCCCATGTGCCGGCGCAGATCGGGGTCCAGGTCGATGCCGCCGCGGCGCAGGGACACATCCAGCATCCGGTGGTAGTGAAGGCACTCCTCCTCGGGGGCCAGTTCGCGATGGATCTCCAGGCAGCCCTCGCGCAGGCGTTCCCGGGCCCGCCGCAGTCCCACGGTGGCGTCGTCGTCGCCGATGCCCAACAGGGCTGCGGGCACGGCGAGTTGGTCGGCCTCGACCTCGGCGTGCCACAGCAGGCAACGGGCGGGCTCCGGAAGCCGCTGGAACGCCCGGGACAGCAGCCGTCTGCTCTCGGGCGGCAGAAGTCGCGCCTCGACCCGCTCCACACTGTCGGAACCGGCCAGCAGCTCGGGATGGAGCAGTTCCCTTCGCTGGTCCGCGAGCCATTCGGCGCCCATTCGGCGCACGGTGACCAGCAACTGCGGCCGCCATGCAGCCGTCGGTCCCGTCTGCCGCAGCGATTCGCCGAACAGCCGGGTGAAAGCGGCCGTGGTGAGCATTCCGGCAGGGCGTACACCGTTGGTGCACAGTCGTGCGTAGGAGTAGACCGCTTCCCAGTGGCGGTCCAGGAGTTCCCCGACGGGATGGTGCGCGGGCGTCTTCCCCGAGCTCTTCTTCAGTTCGACCGCGAGCCGCTCATCCGAAATGTCGAACAAGCGAGCGGGTGTTGGGGAATGAAACAGGGCTGCGTCATTCACGTCCGCTTTCCTCCCAAAGGTAACGCAGGAAATAGTCCATACCAATGGGTATGTAGCCCGCCCGACGAAGCGGAGGGACTACCCATGGGGGGGTTGTTACCGCAAAACACCGCCTCAGACAGCTCTTTTGAAGCGAGGGGTGAGCGGGCACACCGTGTGCGCGCAGAAGGAAGCGAATTTGTCTGCACGCCAACAACGCACACCTTTGCACAGGGCGCCTCACCGAAACAAGAGATCTCGTCACTCTCCTATTCCGCTGGGGCGTAGGCGGATTGACGGAAAGTCAGCAGAAGTCTCCACAAAGAAATTCGGAATCCCATACAACCTTCGACCGAGACCGCACTCGCGTCACCGGTCACGTGGACCGGTGACGGCCGGAAAGGCGTTCTCGCACCATTGACGCCATGACATGCCCATGCAATGCTCATCATGGGAGCGCTCCCAATTCCCGCTGTCCACTCTCTCGTGGCAGCGGTATCGGATTCACTTCACCCGCTGGGAGCCGCTCATGCCCGCATTTCCGTTGCCCCGCAACCACCAAAAACCCCTGGCGGCCGCCCTGCTCGCGGGGGCGTTACTCGTCGGCGGCCTGACGGCTGCCCCCGGTGCGGCGGGACTTTCCGCCGCCGCGACCACAACTGCCGTACACGTCAACCAAGTCGGCTACCTGCCCGACGGGCCCAAGCGCGCGACCGTGGTCACCTCCGCCGCCCAGCCGCTCGCCTGGCAGCTGCGCAACGCCTCGGGCGTGGTGGTCGCCTCGGGGTCGACCGTCCGCACAGGAACGGGCACGGACACGGCCTCCGGGCAGATGACCCAGGTCGCCGACTTCTCCTCGTACAGACGAGCCGCTTCGGGTTACGTCCTGGTGGTCGACGGGCAGGCCGGCGATCCCTTCGACATTCGCGCGAATCTCTACGCCGGTCTCCGTTCCGATGCGCTGGCCTTCTTCTACCACCAGCGCAGCGGCACACCGGTCGAGGCCTCTCTGGTGGGCCCCGCATATGCCCGGCCCGCCGGTCATCTCGGGGTCGCGCCGAACCAGGGCGACGTCGACGTGCCCTGCCAGTCCGGGGTGTGCGACTACACCCAGGACGTCAGGGGCGGCTGGTACGACGCGGGAGACCAGGGCAAGTACGTCGTCAACGGCGGCCTTTCCACCTGGCTGCTGGTCAATTCCTTCGAGCGGGCCAAGAGAGCGGGCACCGAGTCCGCGCTGGGCGACGCCACGCTGAGCGTTCCCGAACGCGGCAACCGCGTACCCGACATCCTGGACGAGGCTCGCTGGGAGCTCGACTTCCTGATGCGGATGCAGGTGCCGGACGGCCGTCCGTACGCCGGAATGGCCTTCCACAAAGTGCACGACGCCGCCTGGACCGGTCTGCCCACCCGCCCCGAACAGGACGCCCAGCCGCGCGAACTCCACGCTCCGTCCACCGCCGCCACCCTCAAGCTCGCTGCCGCGGCGGCGCAGTGCGCGCGCGTCTTCCGGCCCTACGACACCGCGTTCGCGAACCGGTGCCGGACCGCGGCGCGCAAGGCGTGGACGGCGGCGCGGGCCAACCCCGCGCAGTACGCGCCGGATTCGGACAGCACGGGCGGCGGGGCCTACGGCGACTCCCAGGTCACCGACGAGTTCTACTGGGCCGCCACCGAGCTGTACGCCACGACCGGCGAGCGCCCCTACCGGGACGCGGTCACCTCCTCCCCCTGGCACACCGCGTCCACCGCCTTCCCGGCCGGCGGTTTCAGCTGGTCCGACACCGCCGCACTCGGCAGGATCACGCTGGCGACCGTGCGGAGCGGGCTGCCCGCGTCCGACCTCTCACGCGTCCGCGCCTCGGTGACGGCCGCCGCGGACGGCTATCTGGCCACCATGGCCGGCCAGGGATACGCCGTGCCGATCCCCGCCACCGGATACGTCTGGGGCTCCAACAGCGCGGTCACCGACAACGCGATCGTCATGGCCGTGGCACAGGAACTGACCGGCGACCGGCGTTACCGCACCGGAGTCCTCGAGTCGATGGACTACCTCCTGGGCCGCAACGCCCTGGGCCAGTCGTACGTCACCGGATACGGGGAGCGGTACTCCCGCAACCAACACCACCGCTTCTGGGCACACCAGTACGACCCCTCGCTGCCCAACCCTCCGGCGGGCTCCCTCGCGGGCGGGCCCAACAGCGGACTGCAGGACCCCGTCGCGCAGGAGCACCTGCCCGGCTGCGCGCCCGCGGCCTGCTACATCGACGACATCGGCTCGTACTCGACCAATGAGGTGGCCGTCAACTGGAACGCGCCGCTGGCGTGGCTGGCCGCCTACGCCGCCGAGCCCGACTGCCCCGCCAAGCCCAGCTGACCGGTCCCACGACCTGACGGACGGATCAGTGGCCGCTGATCGCCCGGGGCGTGTACGGCTGCTCCAGCTGCTCGATCTCCTTCTGCGTGAGCTCCACATCGAGGGCGGCCACCGCGTCGTCGACATGCCCCGCCTTGGTCGCACCGACGATCGGCGCGGTCACGGTGCTGTGGCGCAGCAGCCAGGCGAGGGCGACCCGCGCGCGGGGGATCTCACGCGCGGCGGCGATCCGGGCGACCGCGTCGACGATCTCGCGGTCGCCGTCCGGGTAGAGCTTTCTGCCGTACTCGTCGGTGCGGCTGCGCTCGGTGGTGGCGGCCCAATCGCGGGTGAGGCGACCACGGGCGAGCGGGCTCCAGGGCAGTACGCCGACGCCCTGGTCCGCGCAGAGCGGCAGCATCTCGCGCTCCTCCTCGCGGTAGAGGAGGTTGTAATGGTTCTGCATGGAGACGAACCGCGTCCAGCCGTGCAGCCGGGCGGTGTACTGGGCCTTGGAGAACTGCCAGGCGTACATCGAACTGGCGCCGATGTAGCGGGCCTTGCCCGCCTTCACCACGTCGTGCAGGGCCTCCATCGTCTCCTCTACGGGAGTGGCCGGGTCGAAGCGGTGGATCTGGTAGAGGTCCACGTAGTCGGTGCCCAGCCGGCGCAGGCTGTTGTC
This sequence comes from Streptomyces sp. NPDC048275, assembly GCF_040652275.1. Taxonomy (NCBI): domain Bacteria; kingdom Bacillati; phylum Actinomycetota; class Actinomycetes; order Kitasatosporales; family Streptomycetaceae; genus Streptomyces; species Streptomyces sp. NPDC048275. The sequence goes on along the minus strand of NZ_JBEZLR010000134.1, from coordinate 4,801 downwards.
GATCTCCGTCAGGACGGCCTTGCGGGACAGGCCACGGGCGTTGGGGCCGTCGTGCATGGCGCCGTTCACCTTGGTGGCGAGGACGATCTCGTCCCGGCGCGCGAAGTCCACCAGTGCGCGGCCGACGATCTCCTCACTCGTGCCGTCGGAGTAGACGTTCGCCGTGTCGAAGAAGGTGATCCCGGCCTCCAGCGCCCGGCGGATCAGCGGGCGGGACGCCTCTTCGTCGAGGGTCCACTCGTGGGGCCCTCGGCCGGGCAGCCCGAAACTCATGCAGCCCAGGCAGATCCGGGACACGTCCAGGCCCGTCGAACCGAGCTTCACGTACTGCATGCTCACTCCTGCTTTCCCTGGGGGTGACGCAGCTCCTGGCCTCGCGGCCGCGGCAAGCCGCAGGCAGGAGCCCCGCAGAAGCCATTCCCCCTCGCGGTTCGGTAACACGCCCTCGGCTCAACCGGCCCGTCCGCGTGCCGTCGCGCGGAACTCCAGCGGCGTACGGCCCGCCCGCTCGGCGGGCAGAACGTCGGCACGTACCGGATCGAGCTCATCGGACGCGACCGGCTCGCCTTCCAGCCCGTGCCGATGCACCGCGTCGCCCAGCATGTGCACAAGGCCACGGGCGCGGCGAGGACCCGCCGATCGCGATCACCCTCCGCAACGACCCGGTGATGACCATCGTGGCGGGCATGCCCATGACGTACGACCAGTCCGAGTACGAGATGGCAGGCGCCGTGCGCGCAGCGCCCGCGCGGTCGACCGGGTTTCGTACCGCACCGACCCGGTCTTCGAGTACCTCTGTCTCGGCATGCCGTGGACCGAGGTCGACTATCTGGTCGGTCCGAGCACCTGCGTTCCGCTGCTGAAGCAGTTGCGCGCGGAGTTCCCCGAGGTGCAGGCAGTCAGCGCCATGTACATGTACACCCACGGTCCGGCCGTGATCATCTCGACGAAGAAGAACGGCGGCCCGCGGCTGGATGTCCGTCTCCGGGATCATCAACACGCGGCACGGCGGCTTCGCCGAGGCGGTCGGGATGTGGGCGATGACCACGCCGCCCGGGCTCGGCTACGTCGCCCAGGTGTCGACGAGGACGTGGATGTGGCGCACGACGGAGCCCGCCCGCCGCTCCACCCGCGACGCCTACCCGGCCGCGTTCCGCATGACCCAGGCGGACATCGACCACGCGATCGAGGTTCCGGCCGTACCGCCGCTGCTCCCTCGATAGCGAGCACCGGGAATCCCCGCGCGCCTGAGGCGTTGAACCCGGTGTGAGCTCAGTGATCGCGGCCACCCGCTTCTCCGTCCTCGACCGCTCCCGCACCCGCGAGGGGCACGCGGCGCCCGAGGCGCTGCGCGACACCGTGCGCCTGGCCCAGGACCTGGAAGGGCTCGGGTACCACCGGATCTGGGTCTCGGAGCATCACGGTGTGCCCGGAGTGGCCGGCTCCGCACCCACCGTGCTGGCCGCCGCGGTCGCCGCCGCCACCCGGACGATCCGGGTCGGCACCGGCGGTGTGATGCTGCCGAACCACCAACCCCTGGTCGTGGCCGAGCAGTTCGGCGTACTGGAATCCCTGTTTCCCGGCCGCATAGACATGGGGCTCGGTCGCAGCGTCGGTTTCACGGACGGCGTACGCAGGGCGCTGGGCCGGGACAAGGACCACGCCGACGACTTCGCCGCGCAGCTCGCCGAACTGCTCGGCTGGTTTCGCGGCACATCGTCGAGCGGGGTGCACGCGCGCCCGGCGGAGGGCCTGACCGTGCCGCCGTTCGTGCTCGCCATGGGTGAGGGCGCGACGATTGCGGCGCGGGCGGGCCTGCCGATGGTCATCGGGGACTTCCGGAACCAGGAGAAGATGCGGCGCGGCATCGATCACTACCGCGCGACGTTCCGCCCGTCCGTCTGGGCGCGGGAGCCGTACGTCGTGGTCTCCGGCACGGTGGCGGTCGCCGGAACCCCGGAGGAGGCGCGCCGTCTGCTGCTCCCGGAGGCCTGGTCGATGGCCCACTCCCGCACGCACGGCACATTCCCGCCGCTGCCGCCCGCCGAGCGAGTCGAGAACCTCTCGATGACCGACAAGGAGCGTGGCTTCTACGAGTCCGGGCTCACCGGCCACCTCGCCGGCACCGAGGAGCAGGTCGCCCACGAACTGGAGACACTGATCAAGGAGACGGGCGCGCAGGAGGTGCTGGTCACGACCAGTACGTTCGACCGGGAGGCACTGCTGGACTCCTACCGGAGGCTCTCCCGGGTCGCGGGACTGGCCGCCGCCTAGGATGGTGGGGTTTGTCCCAGGTCCCCAGGAGTCCAGCCGATGCACAGCCCCCACGACTCGTACGTCCGCGTCCGGGGCGCTCGCGAGCACAACTTGCGGGGCGTGGACGTCGACATCCCGCGCGACGTCCTGGCCGTCTTCACCGGTGTCTCCGGCTCCGGCAAGTCCTCGCTGGCCTTCGGGACGATCTACGCGGAGGCCCAGCGGCGCTACTTCGAGTCGGTGGCGCCGTACGCGCGGCGGCTGATCCACCAGGTCGGGGCGCCGAAGGTCGGGGAGATCACCGGGCTGCCGCCCGCGGTCTCGCTCCAGCAGCGCCGCTCGGCGCCCACCTCCCGCTCGTCCGTCGGCACGGTCACCAATCTCTCCAACTCCCTGCGGATGCTGTTCTCGCGCGCGGGCGACTACCCGCAGGGTGCCGAACGTCTCGACTCGGACGCCTTCTCCCCGAACACGGCGGCCGGTGCCTGTTCTGAGTGCCATGGGCTGGGCCAAGTCCACCGTACGACCGAGGAGTTGCTGGTCCCGGATCCGTCGCTGTCCCTTCGTGAGGGCGCGATCGCCGCGTGGCCGGGCGCCTGGCAGGGCAAGAACCTGCGCGATGTCCTCGACGCGCTCGGCCACGACGTGGACCGGCCATGGCGCGAGCTGCCCGCCGAGGAGCGGGAGTGGATTCTGTTCACGGACGAGCAGCCGGTCGTCACCGTGCATCCGGTGCGCGACGCGGGGCGGATCCAACGTCCGTACCAGGGCACGTACATGAGCGCCCGGCGTTATGTGATGAAGACGTTCTCGGACTCGAAGAGCCAGTCGTTGCGGGCCAAGGCGGAGCGGTTCCTGACCAGTGCCCCCTGCCCGGTGTGCGGTGGCAGCCGGCTGCGGCCCGAGGCACTGGCCGTGACCTTCGCGGGGCGGACGATCGCCGAGCTTGCCGCGCTGCCGTTGACGGAGCTGGCCAAGGCCCTTCCACCGCGGGGCGAGACGGCCCGCGTCCTCACCGACGATCTGAAGGCCCGTATCACCCCCGTCGTCGAACTCGGCCTCGGCTACCTCAGCCTCGACCGCGCCACCCCCACCCTTTCCGCCGGTGAGCTGCAACGGCTGCGGCTGGCGACACAGTTGCGCTCCGGACTCTTCGGAGTCGTGTACGTCCTCGACGAGCCGTCCGCGGGCCTGCACCCGGCAGACACGGAGGCCCTGCTCACCGTGCTGGACCGGCTCAAGGCGGCGGGCAACTCGGTGTTCGTCGTGGAGCACCATCTCGATGTCGTCCGCGGTGCCGACTGGCTCGTCGACGTCGGTCCGCGGGCGGGCGAGCACGGTGGGCGGGTGCTGCACAGCGGCCCGGTGGCGGAGCTGGCGGAGGTCGCGGAGTCGGCCACGGCCCGCTTCCTCTTCGGTCACTCCCCCACGCCGGTGCGTGAAGTCCGGGCGGCACGGGGCCGGTTGAAGGTGGGGCCGGTGACCCGGCACAACCTGCGTGGCGTGACCGCGGAGTTCCCACTCGGCGCGTTCACCGCCGTCACCGGGGTGTCCGGCTCCGGCAAGTCCACCCTCGTCGGTGCGGTGACGGAGGAACTGGAGGGCGTCGGACGGCTCGTCTCCGTCGACCAGAAGCCCATCGGCCGTACGCCGCGCTCGAATCTGGCCACGTACACCGGTCTCTTCGACGTGGTGCGCAAGGTCTTCGCCGCGACGGCGGAAGCGAACAGGCGTGACTACGGTGTCGGGCGCTTCTCCTTCAACGTCGCGGGCGGACGCTGCGAGACCTGTCAGGGCGAGGGATTCGTCAGCGTGGAGCTGCTGTTCCTGCCGAGCACGTACGCGCCGTGCCCGGACTGCGGTGGGGCGCGCTACAACCCGCAGACGCTCGAAGTGACCTACCGCGGACGGAATATCGCGCAGGTGCTGGACATGACGGTGGAGACCGCGGCGGAGTTCTTCGACGACCACCCGGCGATCACCCGCAGCCTCGGCACGCTCCTCGACGTCGGCCTCGGGTATCTGCGACTCGGCCAGCCCGCCACGGAGTTGTCGGGCGGCGAGGCGCAGCGCGTCAAGCTGGCCAGTGAGTTGCAGCGCGCCCACCGCGGCCACACGCTCTATCTCCTCGACGAGCCGACGACCGGTCTGCACCCCGCCGATGTCGAGGTGCTGATGCGCCAGTTGCACGGCCTGGTCGACGCGGGTCACACCGTCGTGGTCGTCGAGCACGACATGACGGTGGTGGCGGGCGCGGACTGGGTGATCGACCTGGGTCCGGGCGGCGGGGACGCAGGCGGGCGGATCGTGGCCGCGGGGACCGCGGCCGAGGTGGCGCGGGCGGAAGGGAGCACGACGGCGCCCTATCTCGCCCGCGCGCTCACTCCGGCCCCCTAGGTCCTGTCGTCACATTCCCGCCTGCCTCGCGACGCCATGCACGCACTCCCGCCGCACCGGGCGCAGACCCACGTACAACCAGTACGAGGGTCTGCGCCCGGCACCTGGACCGCCGCTTCTACCTCGAGGGCAAATCCAAGATCCAGAT